>JBFYWS010000151.1:0-2720 GCA_041310935.1 Desulfobacteraceae bacterium
GCATGACCAGGTCATTTCCTTCCGATCGATGTTGACGCATCCGCCCTTGGTTGGAAAGACGGCGATCGATCCGAGGACGGATTTGTCCTACGTTCTCTACACCGGCGGCACCACCGGGTTCCCCAAGGGCGTTCAGGGCACGCACATCGGCATGACCTCCTACGTGAACGACGTCACGGAAGACGTGGGTAGTGATCATCTCATGGAAGGCGGCGACACCTATATTGCCATCAACCCGCTGTTTCATATCATGGCGTTGGGACTGTTCATGGCCGTCGGCTTGAACAAGGGCAACACCGTTATGCTGATGCCGGTGCCTCAGGTAGACGCAATTCTGGCGACGATTGCACGCCACCGGGTACGGTGGATGCTGGGCGTTCCGACACTGTACCGGATGATACTCGAAAACGACCGCTTCGAGCAATACGATCTGAGTTCACTGAAATTTTGTTTCTGCGGCGGGGATGTTCTCCCCGAGGAAGTAAAGAGACGGTGGCGGGAGCGCTGCAGTATCCCCGTCTACCAGGTTTATGGCTCCACCGAAGTGGGGCATGTGGCCTACAGCAAAATCGGCATGGAGCCCAGCCCAAGCGCCATCGGCTTCCCCTTGAAGAGCCGGGAGTGTCTGATCGTGGACCCGGAGACCCTCGAACCGGTGGTTGGGGACCAGAGCGGAGAGCTTCTGGTCACCTCCCCTTTCACGATAAAAGAGTACTATAACAAGCCCGAGGAGACTCGCAAAACATTTATCGAGCTCAACGGAAAAACGTGGTGCCGCATGGGGGACTTCGTCAGTGCAAGACCGACGGGCGAGCTGATTTATGTCGAACGGTCCGCCGACATCATCAAACACAAAGGCTTCCGCGTGTCTGCCTCCGAAGTGGAAGCCACTCTCCAGGACAACCCCACGGTGATCGGTGCGTGCGTGGTCGGTGTCCCGGATCCCAAGGTGGGCGAGCGGATCAAAGCCATCGTCGTGTTGAAGGAGGATGCCCGCGGTGTGGGCGGTGCCGAATTGATCAACTGGTGTCGCGAGCGCCTGGCGCCCTATAAGGTTCCGGCTTACATAGAATTCAGGGACATGCTTCCGAAATCGAAAGTCGGCAAACTGCTCCGGCGCGAGATTCGCGACGATGAACGCCGGCGGGTATCGAAGGGTGAAAAGGGGGCTCGCCACGCAGACGCATAGAAGTGGTTCCACAACCGCGGATCACACCTGAGGGCAAGGCGCAGGCCGATTCGAACGCGCAGTCCGCCTGCGGCGGATGAGCATTTCGAGAGGTCTGCAATCCGCCTGCGGCGGACCACCGGGGGTCAGACGGGGCTATGAAACCACTTCTAAAATTGAGCCTTGCGCCATATGCGGAAAACGACAAAGGAGCATGTAAGATGACCGACAGCATTTTATGCGGCAAGCGTTTGCTGGCCGTTGACGACGAACCCGATGTTCTCGATACCCTGCAGGATATTTTGACGGAGCACGCAGGGTTGATTCTGGACCGGGCGACCGACTATGAGACCGGTTTTCACCTGCTCCGCTCCTGGACCTACGATGCCGTTATTCTTGACATCATGGGTGTGCGGGGGTTCGATCTCCTTAATGCAGCGGTCCACCTGGGGTTCCCGACCG
Organism: Desulfobacteraceae bacterium; assembly: GCA_041310935.1. Classification (GTDB taxonomy): domain Bacteria; phylum Desulfobacterota; class Desulfobacteria; order Desulfobacterales; family SpSt-501; genus SpSt-501. The sequence goes on from JBFYWS010000151.1 coordinate 1,631, forward strand.
TTATGCTGACCGCCCATGCCCTCTCCTCCGATTACCTGAAACAATCGATCGAGATGGGCGCGCGTGCCTACATTCCGAAGGAAAAAATGTCGGAGATCGCTGAGTTTCTGGAAGATGTCCTATCCCTGGAGCACCGATCCGGTCTGATGCAGATGTTCAACAAACTCGGTGGCTTTTTCAACAGCAGATTCGGCTCACAATGGATGGAAAATGAAAAGAGCTTCTGGGAGCAGGTGGCTTCCGGAAAATACGAGCCGAAACCCGTCATTTTCAAAAAGTGACGTGCAGGCATATCTTCTAAAAGTGGGATGGTGCGCTGAAAATATTTTCAATTGTTATGACGCTATCCCTCGATGACGGAAGTGGTTTACGTTGCCGCCCTCGCCGAGGGTGGCTCACTCTATTGGGTGGTCCTATGCATTCCATCAAGCTCATCGTTTTTCTGGGCGCAGTCAGCCTCACCTTCCAGTCCGCGTCAGGTCTCTTCGCCGGCAGCATCTATACCTGGACCGACAAGAACGGCGCGGTTCACATCACCGAGACCCCGCCGCCGCCCGGGGCTGCGGTGGAAGACGCGCTGAGCAACCCCCCCGAGACCACGGCCCCGGTCCAGCCCGGCCCGCCGCCGCAGTCGATCGGGAACCGGGAAGTCCAGCAGGCAGAGCAGCAGGCCCGGCAGGCCCAAGAGCAGTTGGAGGCGGCGAAACAGAAGGCGGCGGAGGCGGAGCGGGAGGCGCAGCAGACGACCCGGCAATCCGACTAAAACCGCTTCAGCTTGATATCGGTCTCTTCAGCGGGATACGGAGCGTCCCCGGTGCGGGCGCTACTTTTTCCGGCGGGGGTGCCAGGTCAGCGCGGGGTCGACGGAGAACACCCTGAAGAATGCCAGCACGCGGTAGCTCAGCCAGCCCAGCAGGCCCATCCCCAGCGTGAACAGCAGATACGCCAGTCCCGGCCCGACGTTCAGTTCGTCCACGACGTAGCGGCTGAACTCGCTCATGCCGCCCATGCTGGCCGGGATGTTCAGCGCGCCGAAGATGACCGTCAGGATCGCCAGGCGTTTCATCAACACGTTGAGGTTGTTGCTGAC
>JBFYWS010000540.1:0-4549 GCA_041310935.1 Desulfobacteraceae bacterium
GCCGGTAAAAACCAGTTCAAGGCCGGCAGGCTTCATATCGATAAGTTCAATCCAATCGTCAGCGGACACCAGACCGTAGTGGGTGGCGATGTTCGCCTCGTCGAGAATGACCACATCGTACTGGCCGCCCGTGATGATGCGACGGACATCCTCCAGGCCGTTACGGGCGCAGCGGACATCATCGTTGCCGGGCTCTTTGTAGATCCAGCAGCCGCTGCCGTACTGGCGGCAGGTGATCAAATCCGAAAACCGCTTTAGGGCGTTGATCTCGCTGTATTCCTCCGACTTCACGAACTGGGCGATGAACACTTTCAGCCCTGCGCCGGCGGCCCTCAAGGCCAATCCTATCGCCGCCGTTGTTTTGCCTTTTCCGTTGCCGGTGTACACGTGTACATATCCGTCCATGGTTCTCTGCTCCTTCTAATAATCGTCAGCTCCGCCGGTCAGCCGGGCCGGGCCTTTTGCGGACGGAGGCAGCTCGAAGACGTAGGAGAAGCGCGGCCGTTCCGTTTTTTCGACCGCCTCGGCCGCAAAAAGGGCCTTGTCGTAGACCATCGAGAAAGGGACTTCGCCGGTCGGTCCGAGGTCGGTAAGGGGGTGAGGGTCGGCAAGCGGTTGCACCCGGCCGAAGGCCACGACCCACTCCCCGTTTTGAACCTGCCGGCTGCCGTCGGCGGCGACCAGCACCCCCATGGCGACCGCATCCGCCAGGCAGCAGACCATGTTGCCCCGCAGTAAAACAAACCATCCGAGACGGTCCAGCTCCGGCGTGCGCCGAACGATTCCCCGGGTGATAACTCCCTGGTCTAATGCGGGTGCGTTGCCGGTATGCAGGAGAAAGAAAAGCCTGGCGGGGTTTACCTTGAGATAGGCTTGCCCTTCACGGATCATCTCCGGTTCAACCGTCACCACTGTTTCCGGCGGCTTGAGCATCAAAACGGAAGCGCTTTTCAACTCGCCGGTGCCGGCGTGCAGGATCAGCATGCCCAAGACAACAAAGGACAGGGTGCGCAGCAGATCGCCAACGCCCGCAGGCCGGATCAAAAAGGCTGCCCCCACGATGCAAAGCGCGACGGCCGCGGCGGCGGTGAGCAGGCGAAACGTGGGGTTCATAAATGCGGTGTAGCTTTCGGTTTGACTGAGAAGCAGCATGTAAAGGCCCAACCCGAGAACGAGCGCCCCATCCAGGGCGAGCAGGAGCCGTTTCATCACCCTACCCCACCAGAAGAGATATGAGGTTTGACAACCCGAATACACAGACCACCGGCACGACGATCAGCATCCAAGCGATTTTTTTTGGAAAAGCGGAGAAATACATCCCCACCAGCTTGAGGTCCACCATGGCGCCCACGGCCATGAAGGCCAGCTGGGCGGATGGGGGAGCGTACACAAAGGAGGCGGCCACAAAGGCATCGGCCTCGGAGCAGACGCAGAGCAGCACGGCTAAAAGCATCAGCACGGCCACCGAAATGGCGGCATTGCCCCCCAAGACCTGAACGAGCTGCCAGGGCAAAAAAACCTTGAATGCCGCCGATGTCAGGGCGCCTAAAACGAGGTATTTGCCCATGTCCAAAAACTCGGCCGCACCGCTGCTGAGAAGATCCACAACCGCCCACCGGGAACGCCCGCCGGCTGCAATGGGCTGACCGGCGTGAGGATGGGGATGGGTCAGGTCTGCTCCCGCCAACGGCTGGATGGAATCGGATTGGCCATTGGAGGAGATTCGGCGGGCGCAGAGCCATCCCGTCAGGGCCGCGCTGACGGCCACCACCAGGGCCCTTGAAAGGACCATTTTCATGTTGCCGCCGAAGGCCACGTAGGTGGAGAGCAGCACGACCGGATTGATGACCGGCGCGGCGAGCATATAGGTGACCGCCGTCAGGGGCGGGACCCCCTTCCCCAGCAGGCGGCGGGCCAGGGGCACCGAACCGCACTCGCAGATCGGCATGAGCATTCCGCCCAGCAGCCCGACGGCCATGCGGCCGAGCGGCCCTTTTGGGATCCGGCGGCCTATTCGCTCCGTGTCCACGTATCGTTCGATGGCGGCCGACAGCAGTGAGCCCAGGAGTAAAAAAGGAGCGGCCTCCAGGACGATGGAAACTGCAATGCGCGCCATGAATTGAATTTCTTGAATTAGCATCCGGTCCGCACCGCTGCCTGCAAAGACCCCGCCGGCAAGCCCATCCTTTGTTGAGCGATTGAGGTGAGTCACCCCTTATACGACAGAGCGATTTGCATGTCATCTGGTTTAAGGTATAACGCCATCGGTAGATCGCAGCGATGATCTGGCTGCCGGCATGAATCCGGGGCATGAGGGAGACCATCGATGAAAATGCAAGCCATTCCATTCGGGACCACTGACTGGTCCCAGACCGAGAAAACCGAACACGGCGGCATCGGCGGGGTTGCCCATTGGCGGACGCAGCAGTTCAACGACATCCGGGTGCGCATGGTCGAGTATTCCCCCGGATATGCCGCGGACCACTGGTGCTCGAAAGGCCACATCCTGCTGGTGCTCGCGGGGGAGCTTGAAACCGAGCTGGCCGACGGCCGCAGGTTCACGCTGAAGGCCGGCATGAGCTACCAGGTGGCGGATGGGGCCGAGCCGCATCGTTCTTCCACGCGGACAGGGGCCACGCTTTTCATTGTGGATTGAAGCTGTCATCAAGAGGGGTGCGGTCAATGAAGTGCATCGGCTTGCTCGGCGGCATGAGCTGGGAGTCCACGCTAGAGTATTACCGCATCATCAACCAAGAGGTGAAAGCACGGCGTGGGGGGCTGCATTCGGCCCGCTGCCTTTTGCACTCAGTGGATTTTGCCGAGATAGAAGCGCTGCAGCATCTGGGCCAATGGTCGCAAGCCGGGGCTGTGCTGGCCGAGGCTGCCAGGCGCCTGGAACTCGGGGGCGCGGATTTTGTGGTTCTGTGCACCAACACCATGCACAAGGTGGCGGACGCCATCCAGGCCGGCATCGGCATCCCGTTGCTGCACATCGCCGATGCCACGGCCGAGAAGATCAAAGCCGCCGGGATTTTCCGGGTGGGTCTTCTGGGCACCCGGTTCACGATGGAGCAGGATTTCTACCGGGGGCGGCTAGAGCAGCGCCACGGGCTCGAGGTGATCGTGCCCGAGCCGGAGGCGCGCGAAATGGTTCACCGCGTGATCTACGATGAACTCTGCCATGGGATGATCAGGGATTCATCGCGAGCCGCCTACCGCGGCATCATCGGAGAGCTGGTAAAGAAGGGTGCTCAGGGGATCATCGCCGGCTGCACCGAGATCGAACTGCTGGTGCGCGACGAGGACAGTCCGGTGCCGCTTTTTCCGACGACGAGAATCCATGCCGTCGCGGCGGTTGAGCTTGCCTTGCTGGTTGCTGGCTCTTGATGTGAATGGGCATGCGAGAGGAGCATTCGATGTCTGCCTTTGAAGAATTTGACCGACGGGTGAGCGCTAAAGAGCGTGCGGTCGTGAGCAGCCTCACCAGCCCGGCCGGTATTCAGGTCTTCCTGGATTCGATTCCCTACAGCCCGGCTGATTTTTACCGCTGCCCGCTGCGGGTGCTGCGGGACCGCACGGCCCACTGCTTCGACGGCGCCATGTTCGCCGCAATGGCGCTGCGGCGCATCGGCTACCCGCCGCTGATCCTGGACATGCTTTCCAACGGCCGCGACGACGAACACCTGCTGGCGCTGTTCAAGATAGGCCGCTGCTGGGGGGCGGTGGCCAAGTCCAACTTCGTGGGGCTGCGCTTCCGCGAGCCGGTCTACCGCACCGTCCGCGAGCTCGTAATGTCCTACTTCGAGCAGTATTACAACCTCGAACGCGAGAAGACCCTGCGGGGCTACACCGGTCCGCTGAACTTGAAACGCTTCGACCGGCTGAACTGGATGACGGCCGACGAGACCATGGAACGGATCGCCCAGCGCACCGATGAGATCCGGCGGGTCCTGTTGATCGACGCCGCGATGGAGCAGCGGTTGTCGCCGGTGGATGAGCGCTCTTACCAGGCCGGGCTGATCGGATCGGACCCCAACGGCATCTACAAACCCAAGGGGTGATGCTGCCGTATTAAAAGGATAGAAGGTGCCGGACCAGGAAAACTATCAGTGGCTTCTATTTATAGGGAAGAAGCGGAGGGATTCATGATGGATGAGGCTCCGGTTGACCTGCCGCCGTGCAGGTTCTGCCCGGCAAAGATCAGGAACCTGGTTGTCGCGGAGCTGGATTCGGTCTGGGCCGTCCGGGACAGGCATCCCGTTAGTGAGGGGCATCATCTCATCCTACCCAAGCGCCACGCACCGGACTGGTTTTCGATGACCGAGAAGGAACGGCGGGACGCCGAGGCACTGCTGCTGATCCTCAAGCGCCGGATCAGCGCAGACCGGACAGTGACGGGCTTCAACATCGGGATGAATTGCGGAGAGTCCGCGGGGCAGACCGTCTTTCACGCCCACATCCACCTCATCCCGCGCCGGGATGGCGACACACCCCACCCGCTTGGCGGTGTGCGTGGAGTTATTCCCGACAAGATGAGCTACCCGGCTCT
>JBFYWS010000612.1:0-3851 GCA_041310935.1 Desulfobacteraceae bacterium
AATCGCACCTCCCCGGCCGATCGGATCTATGCCCGTCTCAAGGCCGAAGGTGTGGGCGAGGATCTGAGCGATTTCAGGATCACCGACGCTGGCGGCGACTTCGCAAAGCTGGTCTTCGCCCGCCGCAGCGGACGGCCGATCAACGAGGGGGTGCCGGCGCTCTATACCTACGAGGGCTATCACCGCGGGTTCACGGAGGCGAGCCGGCGGTTGATCGCGGCCGCCGCCGAGGAAGATTGGGTGCTGGGAGCCGAAGCCCGGCTCGCGGCTGGTTCGGCGGATGCTGAGCCGGTGCTGGAGGAGGTGCGCGAGCGGTATCTCAGCGACTATGTGAACGAATGGGAGATGCTGCTAAACGACATCGAACTGATCGCCGTGCGCGACCTGCACCACGCCGCGGAGGTCGCACGGATTCTGGCCGACCCCGAGTATTCGCCGCTCCGGCGGCTGCGGGTCGCCATCGCGCGTCAAACCGAGCTGGATAGGCCCGCGGAGGCCGAGACGTCGATCGACGCGCAGACCGGGAAGACCTTGGACGGTTTTCGGCACCGCGTGGAACGTTACTTCCAAGCCACTGACGAGGCACCCCAACGGAGGGTAGCTCCGGAAGCCCGGGTGAGCCGGCGTTTCGCCTGGCTGCACGATTTGGTCAGAGGCGACGATAAGCACCAAGCCCCCATTGAGCGTGTCTTCCTGTCGCTGGGCCAGTTGCAGCTTCATCTCAATTCGGTAGCCGCCGCCGCAGCCTCAGGCCGGGGTCTGCTCGTGCCGGGGGAGAGCGCCGAGATCCGCGACGCCAAGACATTCGCTGCGCAACTGCCGGCGCCACTCGGCCTCTGGATCGGAACCCTGGCCCAGGACAGCGCCAACATCGCCGCGGGTGGCGTGCGCGCTCAGATCAACAACATTTGGACGGCCGAGATCCTGCCCTTCTGTCGCGAGGCGATCCATGACCGCTACCCCTTCGTTGCAGGAAGCGGGCGCGAAACGACCTTGCACGACTTCGGCCGTGTCTTCGGTACAGGTGGCCTGATCGATGCGTTCTTCAAGACATATCTTAGTCCGATCATTGATACGGCACGCCCGACCTGGCGCTGGATCGACGAGACAATCGGGATCCCGGACGAGGTGTTGGAACAGTTCCAACGTGCCTCGGTCATCCGAGAGGCCTTCTTCACGGGTGGCGGTCAAATACCGGCGGTGGAGTTCGAGTTGAAACCGCAATCCATGGACTCGCGCGTCGATCAGCTCATCCTGGATCTGGGCGGTCAGATCCTCGACTACCGGCACGGTCCGCTGCGCAGTCAGCGATTGCGCTGGCCGCCCCCGGATGGTCCCGCGCGGGTCCGTCTGGTTTTTACGGACTCTAGCGGCGGCGGTCCTAGCCTAACCGAGGAGGGTCCCTGGGCCTGGTTTAGGGTCCTGGACCGTTCAGGACTCAAGGCCACTGATCAACCAGAGCTTTTCAACCTAACCCTCAAGATCGCCGGGATGTCTGCCCGGTTCGAACTGCGTGCGATCAGTGTCCGTAATCCTTTCAATCTGGCCGAGTTGCGGGGCTTCCAGTGCCCGGGGCGTCTATGAGCCATGAGGTCATACAATCACCGGGTTTCTACGGCAAGCTGCCTAATCTGGGCGACTTCGTGTCCAGGCGGCTACCGGCAGAGTTCATCAAGCCCTGGGATCTTTGGTTGCAGGAATCGCTCGCCGAGAGTCGCGTGCGCCTGGGTGACGAATGGCTCGCCACCTATTTAACGAGCCCACTGTGGCGATTCGTGCTGACCCCGGGCATCGCTGGCCAGACTGGCTGGGCCGGGGTAATGATGCCGAGCGTGGATCGGGTAGGCCGTTATTTCCCGCTGACCCTGGCATCCCCCTTGGGAATCAGTGGGGACCCCTTGCGGTTGCTTGGCGAGACCGCCTGGTTCGATCGGCTGGAGACGGTGATGCTCACCGTGCTTGACGAGTCGAGCTCAATCGAGGCTTTTGACGTCCAGGTGCAAGGACTTGATTCGCCACCCTCGGCCGCGCGGCCATGCGCCCAGGTTAGCGCCCTGGGGCAGGCAAGGTCCAATGCCTGGCGTATCCAGGCCCCTTCACCCGTGGAGTTGAGCGGGCGCTGTTCGATCCTGCTTTCCCTGGCATTGGATCAGGTCTTCTGTGCCTACAGCCTCTGGTGGTCGAGCGGGTCCGAGCGGGTCGCCCCGTCTGGCCTGATCTGTCAGGGGCTGCCGCCAACAGAGGGTTTCAGCGGCCTGCTGGCGGGAGACTGGGCTGGCGGCGGCTGGTGGGACCTCGATTGCCCAGGCCCTGCGAGGGCCATGGGTGAATCTCGATGAGCCCGTCACAGATCCAGTTTCGCTGGGCATCCGGCGCGGCGACCAGTACCGGCAGGGTCCGCAAGGTCAATCAGGATGCCTACCTGGATCGTGCGGATCTGGGTCTTTGGGCGGTGGCGGACGGGATGGGTGGCCACAGCGATGGGGATAGGGCGAGTCGCCTGTTAGTCGAGCGACTCGCGCGAGTGGGTCATCAGAGCCTGCTGGGGGCTGGGGTCGAGGCGATTCGAAAGGCCTTGCGGGAGGTTAATGAGCAACTCTTGCGGGACGCGGTCGATCTTGGACGGGATCTGATCGGCTCGACCATCGTGGCCTTGGTCGCGGGCGGCGATCACGGCGCAATCCTCTGGGTCGGGGATAGTCGCGCCTATCGGCTCCGTCAGGGCAAGCTTAGTCAACTGACCTCGGATCACACCCAAGTCCAGGAGATGGTAGCCAGGGGTCTGCTGAGTCCCGAGCAGGCCAAGTATCACCCCTTGTCGAATGTGCTGGCACGCGCCGTCGGGGGTGATCGCGAGTTGGCGGTGGATTGTCAAATCGAGGCTTTTCGCGACGGCGACCGCTTCCTCTTGTGCAGTGACGGGCTGGACAAAGAGCTGGAGACCGATCAGATTGCGCGACTGTTGTCGGCATTCGAACCCGCCCAATCCGCGCAAGCCTTGGTCGATTCAGCCTGCGATGCGGGCGGGCGAGACAATGTTACCGCCCTCGTTGTGGATATATACCATTACCCGAGTTAAGCCGCCATTCCCTTCCCTTGTTCTCATCACCAACCCCTTGCTAGCAAGGCCTTCAGATAGCGTCCAGTGTGCGAGGCTGGGTCGGCGGCGACCTGCTCGGGGGTGCCGGTGGCGATGATGGCGCCGCCGCGGTCGCCGCCCTCGGGGCCCAGGTCGATAATCCAGTCGGCGGTCTTGATGACATCCAGGTTGTGTTCGATGACCACCACCGTATTACCGTGATCGCGAAGGCGGTGCAGGACGTCCAGCAACTGCTTGACGTCGTGGAAGTGCAAGCCGGTTGTCGGCTCGTCCAGAAAGTAAAGGGTGCGGCCCGTGTCGCGCTTGGAGAGTTCGCGGCTGAGCTTGACCCGCTGGGCCTCGCCGCCGGAGAGGGTGGTGGCGCTCTGCCCAAGGCGAACATAGGAGAGGCCGACGTCCATCAGGGTCTTGAGTTTGCGTGCCAGGGCTGGCACGGGGGCGAAGAATTCCTGGGCCTGTTCCACCGTCAGGTTCAGGACCTCGTCGATGGTCTTGCCCTTGTAGCGGACCTCCAGGGTCTCGCGGTTATAGCGCCGACCCTTGCAGACATCGCACTGGACATAGATGTCGGGCAGGAAGTGCATCTCGACCCGGATGAGCCCGTCACCCTTGCAGGCCTCGCAGCGCCCACCGGCGACGTTGAAGCTGAAACGCCCCACCGAATAGCCCCGGGTGCGCGCTTCGGGCACGGCGGCGAAGAGTTCGCGCACCTGGTTGAAGAGGCCGGTGTAGGTAGCCGGGTTGGAGCGGG
>JBFYWS010000614.1:0-3298 GCA_041310935.1 Desulfobacteraceae bacterium
CCACCATGCTCGCCAACCTCAACTCCCTGGTGCGGTCCCAGTCGGTGCGCGACGTCAAGGAGCTGAACCTGATCCCGCCGCTCGCCTTCGTGAAGAAGGAGCCGCGCATGCTGGACGACTATCGCATCTTCCGGTGGTGGCAGGGGAAATAACGCGATCGGGAATGCGTTTGGCAATGTGAAAGGCCGTGGGAGGGGTCGCCCCCCACGGCCTTTCGCGTTTTTGTGCGCAGTGTGCTATTGCGGGCGGACCGCTCCGGAAAAGACTATACCGTGTGCTCCGGCAACCGCACCAGCAGAACGGGCACGTTGGCGCGGCGCAGCACACTGCGGCTGACGCTGCCGATGATGGCCTCCTCCAGCCGCCCCCGTGGATGGTAGCCCATGACGATCAGGTCCACCTGACGGGCTTGCGCCTCCTGAAGGATGCAGTCGACGGTGTCGCCCTGGGTGACCACGATCTCACTCGAGGCCATTTTCATCTCAGGCAGGCCGGCCTGCGTCGCAGTGAACAGCTCCCCCAGCGCCTCGCGGATCATGGTGCCCTCGCGCTTCTTGCCGATCAGGATCTGCCGGGCCTCCTGCTCGTGGGATTGCCTTAGCTCCGCCCAGCGTTCATCACCGATAAACCCCTGTAAATTGGCGCCTTGGGACGGGGAGATTTCCTCCATTACATAGAGGATGGTCAGACTGGCGCCGTATTGGCTGGCCAGGCCGACGGCGAAGTTGAACGCATGCCGCGTCTGCTTCGAGAGGTCCGTGGTGAAGAGGATTTTCTTGATGTGGGGAATCTCTTGGCTCATCTTTCTTTTCCCATGCTTGGTTGAGTTCGTACGACCTTTACGTCGTTGCTGCGGCGACTTTTTTTCGCCGTACCACTTGAAGTGCGACGATCACCGCCATAATGCCTCCGCCGATAATGTCCGTCGTCAACCCCGGCTTGATCAAAGCAACTGCAGCGATTGCCAGGGCCACGCGTTCCCACACTGCGCAGCGGGTCATCAGCCAGTTCTGTACCGAGGCGGCGAGGGCGATGACCCCGATGGTGCCGGAGATGACGACCATCACGATTTCAAAAGCGGTGCCTTCCAACACCATGGCGGGACCGAGCACGAACATGAAGGGAATTATGAAGCCGGCGATGGCAAACCGCATGCCTTGCCATCCGACTTCCCATGTCTTGGCGTTGGCGATGGCGGCAGCCGCAAAGGAGGCCAGCGCCACGGGCGGCGTAAGGGCCGAGAGACACGCAAAGTAGAAGATAAACAGGTGGGCGGCGATTTCCGGAATTTTCAACTGGATCAGGGCCGGCGCCAAAACCGAGGCGCAGATGGCATACGCGGCGGTGGTGGGCATGCCCATGCCGAGAACGATGGCGATGATCATCGTGAAGACCAGCGCGATGTAAAGATTCCCGCCCGAGTAGTTGAAGATGATCATGGCGAACTTCGTTCCCAGCCCGGTCTGGGTCAAGATACCGACGATGATGCCGGCGGCGGCGCAGGTGGCCGCGATTTCCATGGACCCTCGAGCGCCCTTGGAAAGGATGTCGAAGATTCTCTTGGGGCCTAAACGGGTCGCGCGACTGACCCAACTCACGACGATCATGGAAACGATGCCGGCCATGGCCGAGAGGTAGGGGGAGTACATCAGCACCATCAGGCAGATGAGCAAGACGATGATGGGGATGAGCAGGTAGCCCTTTTCCATCATGATCTTGTGAAATACCGGCAGGTCCTCTTTTTTAAGCCCTTTCAACCCGATCGAGGCGGAATAAAAGTCGATCATGAAATAGGCGGCGCCGAAATAAAAGAAAGCCGGGATCACGGCCGCCAGGGCCACCTGGGGGTAAGGGATCCCCAGGATCTCTGCCATCAGAAAGGCGCCCGCGCCCATGACGGGAGGGACGATCTGACCGCCGGTGGAGTTCATGGCCTCGATGGCGCCGGCCACCGGCGCGCGGAAGCCGCTGGCCTTCATCAGTGGGATGTTTAGCACCCCGTCCACGACCACGTTGGCCACCGAGGAACCGGAGGCGGTGCCGATCAGCGCGCTGGACACGATGGAGACCTTGGCCGGGCCGCCGCGCAGGCGACCGGCGATGCAGCGGGCAAAATCCACGAAGAACCGCCCGGCGCCGGAGGAATCCACGAAGGCGCCGAAAAGCACGAACAGGAAGATGTAGTGCGCCGATGCCAGTACGGGCAGGCCTAAAATGCCGTCCAGGCTGAAAAGGTAAGTGATCATCCGTTCCCAGCTATAACCCCGGTGGTAAAACAGGCCGGGCATGTAGCTGCCGAAGTGGCCGTACAAGATAAAGAGCGCCGCCAGGATGGCGAGTGGCCACCCGGACGCCCGGCGGGCCATTTCCCACACGGCAATGACGAACATCAGGGAGAAGACGAAGTCCCACGTTTCGGGCACCACGCCGACCCGGTAGATCCACTCGTCAAACTCGATGAAGATATAGACGGCCGGCGCCACCAGGAACAGCATGAAAACGATGTCCATGATGGGAATCCGATCCATTCGTTTCGTCTTCCAGCCGGGCACAAGAGCGAAGACGAAAAGGCCGGCAAAGACCACGTGCATCGTTCGGAAGTACCAGGGGTCGATGGCGCGGATGGTCAGAACCCAGATGTGGAATAAGCTCATGGCGACGCCGAGTGCATAGAGGGCGATGGTCATCACCCCCTTCGACTTGAACTCGCGGCCGGCGGAGATCTCGATGTCCTTGATCTTCATCGCCTCGAGCTTTTTCTCGACTTCCTTGATGTCGACTTCAAGATCCGTGATCTTCTGCTTTTCCTCTGCCATGTTCCTCTCCAGGGCGGCTGCTGAGTAGACAAGGATGCAAGTGATAGACATGTGCGGATGACCATGTGAACGACGGCCATCCGCACATGTCTCAAACGGCGATGGCTGCAAAAAAATGCGAGCCCAATGAGTGCCTTATTTGGCAATCATCCTGTCTGGAATGGCGATCCCCTTTTCTTTGTAAAATTTCACCGCACCAGGGTGCAGCGGAATCGGGCTGTTGATAATCGCTTCGGGTTTCACCTCCTGAGCGGATTTGTGGGCGGCGATCAGGATGTCCACATTCGCGAAGGTCGCCTTGAGGACTTCGTAGACGAAGTCATCCGGCGTATCCTTGTGCACCGCCATGAAGTTCCACACCGTGAGGGTGGGGATGTCATGGTCTGGGTTGCTCTTGTACGTGCCCTTGGGCATGGAACCCAAAGCAAGGGAGGGGATTTTTTCATTGATCTTTTTGGCGATGTCCGCCGGCACGCCGTAGA
>JBFYWS010000573.1:0-3417 GCA_041310935.1 Desulfobacteraceae bacterium
TCGCGGTGGTTTGCGATCCAGTACAAATCGAAGCTTCCATCCGTGGCGGCGATGGGGCCGTAGCAGGTGTAGCCCAGGACCTGGCCGGCCTGCTCGGCGAAGACGAAGAAATAGCCGGAGGCGTCTCCGAATTCCAGGCGGTCCTCGACCAGCTCGACGGCGATCTCCACTTCGGCTGCGTTGAAGAAGCCCGTCGAGGCGACGATCTCCGCGACCGTCTGCATATCGGATGGAAAGACATCGTAGCGAAACGCGATGCCTGCACCGGTGGTTGATGGGGATCGGGTGGGCATTGTCAGTTGACCTTTCGTTTGATGTGCACCCCTTCGCGCCATGCATAGCCGAGGCCGCCACCGGGTGTCAATTCGATTGTCGGCCGGTGTGGCTTCGATCGCCCGGGAGGAGGCAAGCGGCCGGCCGGGTTAGAAGCTATCTTAAAAATGCATCTGACAGCCGATAGTCCGCCGCAGGCGGATTGCCCGCCTCTGAAAAGTGCTCATCCGCCGCAGGCGGACTGCGTTTTTTCATCGGCGTGCGCCTTGCCCTCAGCTGTGATCTGTTATTTTAAATAAGGCTTCTCGAACCTGCAGGCCGGCTGCCCGGAACCGACCTTGGTCAGCACGACCTGCCACACCTGGTTGCTGCGGGCGCGAAACGCACCGGCGCAGGAGAGCAGGTAGTACTCCCACATGCGCTTGAACTTCGCGTCGTATCTCTCCTGCAGCCGGGGCCAGGCATTCTGGAAGTTGTGGTTCCAGGCCATGAGGGTTTTGTCGTAATGCGGCCCCAGATTGTGCCAGTCTTCCACCGCAAACAGTCCCTCGACGGACCGGCTGATCTGGGCGATGCTGGGCAGCATGCCGTTGGGGAAGATGTACTTGGTGACCCAGGGGTCGCAGGTGCGGGTGGACTCGTTCCCGCCAATGGTGTGAAGGAGAAAAATGCCGTCGTCCTTGAGGCTCTGGTGCACGACCCGCATGAAAGTTCGATAGTTTTTCCAGCCGACATGTTCGAACATGCCCACGGAAACAATTTTATCAAACGCGCCCCGGATATCCCGGTAATCACATTCCAGGATGTGGATTGGCAGATGTTTGCAGAAATCCGCGGCGTACCGGGCCTGCTCTCTGGAAATGTTGACGGCGGTGACGGTGCAGCCATATGTTTCAGCCGCATATCGCGCAAAGCCGCCCCACCCGCAGCCGATGTCCAGAACGTGGTCCTTCCGCCCGATAGCTGTTTTGCGGCAGATCAGGTCGAGCTTTTTCTGCTGGGCGCAGTCCAGGTCGGCGGTGCCGTCGAAGTAAGCGCAGCTGTACTGATTGTAGGGGTCGAGAAAGGAGAGGAACAGGTCGGTGTCGAAATCGTAGTGGCGCTTTGCAACGATGTGCGCGCGCGCTTTCGACTGGAGGTTGAAAAGGATGCCGGGCAGCAGCAGAGGGAGGTATTTCAACCCTCCTTTTAAAGCCACATCCAGCCGCGATTTCAAGACGCGGCATATGAATTCATCCGGCTGGCGGCAGTCCCACCAGCCGTCCATGTAGGCTTCCCCGAGCCCAAGGTTTTTTTCACGCAACACCCGCAGGAAAAAGCGTTCGTCGGTGACGGTGATGTCCCAGGGGTTCTGACCGCCGATCACCACGCCGGCCCGGGAGAACAACGTTTCGACAACTTTTCGTGGACTGGACATATGGCACCTCAATTTTCCGGTTGCATGCAAGTGGGAAAATCAAAGTGGCAGGCAGGCCACTGGGTTTCGGCCTCCTTGAATTCAATCTCGCCAGCGTGTATGAAATAGGGGAGAAACGAAGGTCGCCCGGTATTATCTCGCCCAAACGACGGAGGATCAAGTGGTTTTCGCGGTCAACCCGCAAATTGGCGGACCCGAGCATCATGAGTATCGCTGGCTCACCTATCCCGGGCTCGAGAAACTGTCGCCGCCCCGGCTTCTGCCGGTGATCTGCTGGGCGCCTGGCGTGGTGGGCGGATGATCGACGTCACGGCAGCCATATTGACGCAAGCGGGCAGGGTGCTGATCGCCCGCCGCAAGCCCGGGGCCAGCCAGGCGGGGATGTGGGAGTTTCCCGGCGGCAAAGTCCGGCCGGGCGAGACTCCGGAAGAGTGCCTGAAGCGCGAGATCCGGGAAGAGCTTGGCCTCGACATCGCCGTGGGGAAGTTCCTGGGCGAGAGCATTCACGCCTATGCGGACCAGAGCATCCGGCTGCGCGCCTATTACGCCCGCATCGAGGCCGGTACGCCCGTCCTGAACGATCACGCCGCAGTGGAATGGGTCCGTTTCGATGAGCTGGGCCGGTTCACGTTTTGCGCGGCCGACATGCCCTTTGTCCGAATGCTCAATGCGGGTTTTGAGTGTTGAGCGTTACGTGGTAAAGATGCCATAAAATGATGACGGGGCGATCATCTTTCGCCGGACCCGTGACACGTGAAACCTGAAACGCGATGAGCTTGAACAGACACTTGATCCTCAGCGCCGCTCTGACCGTGGCGACCCTGCTCTGCCTTGTCGTCGCACCGGAGGCGCTCTGCCAGGTGAGCCCCCCTCAGTCCCAGGCCCAAACGGACGCCCGGCAGAGGGAGCTCGAGCGCGATGCGGCCGTCAACCTTTCGTTGGCGAAAAAGTCCATCCAGGACGATGCCTTTTACAATGCACGGGTGGCGCTCAACGTCTGGAAGAGCAGCGCCATCGCGGCCGGCAGCTTCGACAAGAAGCTTTACGAGGAGCTTCGAAAACAGCTCTATGACAAATCCATAAGGGACAACCTGCGCTGCATCGAATCCTCGATCTCCCAGCGCATCATCCCCGATGCGAACCAGTGCCTGAAGATCTACCGTCTGCACGCCCAGGAGATCGGCGCGTTCGACCCCAAGCGCTACGAAGAGCTCAAGAAACGTGTGGCCGCCATCCCGTCCCGGAAGAAACACTAACAGGGTGTTGAAAAACTGCGCCTGAGGCCGTGATCCGGCGTTGTGCGGCTATTGCAAATGCTCATCCGCCGCAGGCGGACGGCGCTTTCCAAAACGCCGCACGCCTTGACTGACGGCCTGATGTTTGTTTTTCAACACCCTGCTCAAGCGCGAGGCTGGAAGCTTCGAGCTGATTTACCCCATCGTTCGCTTAACCAACTTTAATAGTTCGTTGAGCGGCCGCGTGTTCAGTATATCCTTCTTCTCTCTCGATGCCCTTCAGCCAGTAAACGTAAATTCTTTTTTCAGGCGGGGTCTATCCGCCTGAAAAAAGAATTTGACCCCCCATTCGATTTCAGCTTACATGGGGACCGCTCAGAGGAGGTGCGATGGACAGAAAAGATCGCCACGAGGGCAGCCCTCGATTGGCCGAGAGGCTTCAGGAAGCAGGAACCGGCGGGAGCGCGGCGGGAATCTTCCAGAGCAACCTGT
>JBFYWS010000008.1:0-3298 GCA_041310935.1 Desulfobacteraceae bacterium
ATCTCCTCGATCTCGTAACGCGAGAGCGGCGCATGCTCCGCATCCCGACCTGTCGCAATCTGCGGCAGCCCGGCGATTCGGTCCGCGAGATGGCCGACGGAGATCGCGTAGTTGATGGAATTGTTCCAACGCATGATGGCACGGAAGTTGTCGTAAACCAGGAACGCGGGGCCTTTGTGACCCTGCGGCAGCGTGATGGAACCTTCCCTATCCACCAGCGGCAATGTCTTGCCGTCAGTCCGCCGCACCCCAAGTGCCGACCACTCCGCCAGCGTCTTTTTGACCTTCATCGTGGCCAACATCAAGTCGAAGTCTCGTGGCAGGAGTACCTCCCAGCCCCAGGTTTCCCCCGGCCGCCAGCCCAGCTTGAAAAGGAAATTGGCCGCGGAAGAGAAGGCGTCCGGCAGGCTGGCCCAGATGTCCTTGCGGCCGTCGCCGGTATAATCCACGGCGTACCCGATGAATGTGGAAGGGATGAACTGCATCTGCCCCATCGCCCCGGCCCAGGAGCCCGTCATCGCATCTGGCGCGATGTGGCCTTCCTCGATAATTTGCAGCGCCCCCAGCAGCTCCGCCCGGAAAAAACGGGCGCGGCGCTGGTCGTAGGCCAGCGTCGCCAGCGCGTCGATCACGCGGAACGTGCCCAGATAGTCGCCAAAGTTTGTCTCCAGTCCCCAGAACGCGATGAGATAGCGCGGTGGCACGCCGTATTTGACGTGGATTTCGTTCAGCAGGTCGCGATGTTTTGCCAGCAGCTCCCGGCCGCGTTTCACCCGTTCGTCGCTGACGCGCTGGCGAAGGTAGGCCCAGAAGGTCTGCGTAAACTCCGGTTGGCGGCGGTCGAGTTCGATCACGGCCATCACCGGCGCAATATCGCGCAGCGCCGCATCCAAGGTCGTATCCGAGATGCCTTTCCCGCGCGCCTCGTCGCGCAGCACACCTATCCAGTCCCGGAAAGCCTGCTCGGAAATCGCCTCATTCGCCACAGCCTCGCCGGCCTCTTCCTTGGCATGCACGTTACCTTGCCATGACGCCAGCAACAAAGCCAAACCAATCGCCACTACCAGTGCAAATCTCCAGCGGCTCGTTGTGCTCCGCAAATTCATCCAAGCTTCTCCTCGCCGCCCCAGGCCAACTCGTAGCCAATTGCTCTTTCAGCACCTGTCCGGCCAATGCCAAAAGCGGGATTGGGAATTTACTTTCAGTGTTTCGATTTTGTTACTCAGTTGCTCAGTGAACCCAATCCTCATGGCTGATCGGCAACCGACACAACTGATTCAGATAAAACTGCCACTTCGGGATAAAACTATCCATCAGCTTTCAGACTGGAAGCTGTCGAAGCACTATGAGTGGACCTTCACATTCCCCGGCTGCGGCTCGGTAAGTTCTGTGAACCGCCCCATACGGCCCCGCATGATAGGTGGTGTGGGGCTGGCGGAGAAAAACCCCCGGCTACCCGATTGGGTGGCTACTTAAAGTTTTGCACGTGCCGACGACAGGACCCGGACAGCTGACCGCAGGAAGAACACAGCCAAAAAGAAAGCGATCAACAGATCCGGCCAATTCGATCCTGTCGCCCAGACGGCTGCTGCCGCAGCGAAGACCGAAATGTTTGCAGCGATGTCATTGCGAGAACATTCCCATACCGAGCTCATGTTAATGTCTTCGGTTTTGTGGCGCCACAACAGACCGAGACACACACCGTTGGCTGCCAGTGATAGCAGACTGAAAATGCCCATTACCTCGAACAGCGGGACGGTGGGATTTATGAGCTTGTACCCGATCTGCGCGAGCACGGCAAGCGCCGCCAGGAGAATCAGAAGCCCTTTGAAAAAGGCGACGCGCGCCTTCATACGGACGCCAAGATTGACTGCCCAAAGGCTGAGCGCGTAAGTCAACGCGTCCCCAAGATTGTCGAGACTGTCGGACAGAAGCGCCGTAGAACTTGCATAAAGTCCTGCCGCCACCACGACGAAAAACATCACCGCATTGATGGCAAGCACGATCTTCAGCGTCCCGCTCTGCCGCTTCCGGAGAATTTCAAGCTCGGAACTTTTGTCGCAGCACTCTCTCATAAGCCACCCTAACTTTCCGCATAACCGGCCAGCACTGGAGCGCAGCCGAATTGCAAACCGACTTTATGCGATTGTTGAACGAAGCCGCTACGCGGCAAAAAAGATGAAAATGGTGTAAACTCCTTTTCAAGCGTGTTCAATTCTGGGCTCCCTCAACTTTATGTTTTCGTACGCCCTGAAAAAACCACAAATTTCTGCAACGCCATCCCTTCTTTGTTCCTGAAAAAACCTATTTTCATATAACTTGACCGGGTTTGTTCAACTACCGGATATCCTTGTCCGTTGGGCATAATTACTACTTGCCTGCCAATGTGAAGTAGCTGGTCATTAAATTTCGGTAGTTTGGAATGTGGTTGGAGAATAGCGTGCCAAGACCTTCAATGTCGTTACGCCAGTCGCGGTGTAGCTCACAAGCCATTCCAAACCAATTCATCAACTGTACGCCAGCGGCCTGCATCCGCAACCATGCGCTATGACGGGTGACATCATTGAAAGTGCCAGAGGCGTCGGTTATCACAAACACTTCATAACCCGCCTCGACGGCGGAGAGTGCGGGAAAGGCTACACAGACTTCAGTAACCACTCCAGCTATGATGACTTGCTTTCGCCCGGTCTTCTTGACTGCATTGACGAAATCTTCGTTGTCCCAGGCGTTGATGTTGCCGGGGCGAGCGATGTAGGGCGCATTCGGGAACATTTCTTTCAATTCCGGTACGAGCGGCCCATTTGGGCCGTTCTCAAAGCTGGTGGTGAGGATTGTCGGCAAATTGAAGTACTTGCCGCAGGCTCCAACAGCCAGCACGTTGTTTTTGAACTCGCTGGGCGAAAAGTCCTGAACCAGCGAGATTAGGCCCGCCTGGTGGTCCACTAGCAGTAAAGCGGCATCGTCTTTGGACAGCCGAGTGTACTTGAATAATTTGCTCATGTTTTACACCTCCTATGTTGATCGATCCGGTTTGGACCGGGATTGATGCCCAACCCTGCCTTTCGCTGGCGTGAATTAAGCGCAGTATAGTTCTCGTCCGTGTGCAAGGGCCTTGTTATGACGACGGTCCTTTTCATTAATCGCTCCTTAAAAGTAATGGAAAACATGCCGACTTGAAATAAACGACATCAGGGCGTTGCGCGAACGGTTCTCTATTTCATTTGAGCTGGCTGTCCTTGCTGCCCCTTCGATTGAACAGCTCCGGCGTTCGCTGCTGTTTTTCCACCGCTGACTGGCA
>JBFYWS010000027.1:0-29308 GCA_041310935.1 Desulfobacteraceae bacterium
TGGAAAATCGTCCTGATCGACGATGAGGAAGACATCCGCGATGTGATGGCCCTCACCCTGCTGGACGCCGGCTATGACGTCCGGACGGCCGCCGACGGTGCTGCCGGGATCCGGATGTGCGCAGAGGCTGTCCCCCAGATCGTCGTGACCGACATCCGCATGCCCGGCATGGACGGGCTCCAGGTCCTGGAGCGGCTCAAGGCCCGGTTCCCCGACATCGAGGTGATCGTCGCCACGGCCTTCGGTGAGATGGAGGTGGCCATCCGGGCCCTGCAGCTGGATGCGTCGGACTTCATCACCAAGCCGATCGGCAACGAAAACCTCCTGCTCGCCCTCAACCGCGCCCGCGAGCGCTACACGGCCCGGCGCCGGCTTAAAGACTACACCCTGCTCCTGGAGCGGGAGAAGGCCGAAACCAGCCAGCAACTCCTCAAGACCATCGCCTTCCAGCGCAATCTGATCGAAAGCTCCATGGACGGGATCGTGGGCGTCGATGAGAGCGACATGGTGATCATTTACAACCGGCGCATGGAGGAACTCGTCGGGTATCCCCGGGTCGACGTCCTCCGCAAAATGACCTTCCCGCAACTCTTTCCCCCGGCGGAAGCGGCGCGGTTTAAAGCGGACCTGAAGGGCGACCATGCCGGGGCCAATCACACGCTTTTTCTCTACGAGACCCTTTTGAAGAGCAATCTCGGGCGGGAGATCCCCGTCCAGGTCTCGGCGGTTACCCTGATGGATGAGGGCCGTGAAAGCGGTGTCGTGGGTTTCTTCAGGGACTTGAGAGCGATTCGGAAGCTGGAACGCGAGATCGCCGATCAGGCGCGCATTCTGCACCAGGACAAGATGATGTCGCTCGGGCGCCTGGCGGCGAGCGTGGTGCATGAGATCAACAACCCGCTGTCGGGCATATTGAATTACATCCAGTTGATGTCCCGGATTCTGCAACAGGGGCCGCTCAGCGATGAGCGGCGGCGGAAGTTCGAACGCTTTGTGAGCATCGTCGAGGCTGAAACCGGCCGATGCTCCCAGATCGTTTCAGGGCTGCTAAGCTTTTCGCGGCGGTCGCCGTCCGCTTTCGGCCCGGTCGACGTGGAGGAATTGATCCGGCGCTGCGTCTTGCTGAGCCGGCACAAACTGGATCTGAGCAACATCCGCATCGAGTCCCAGGTCCAAGCCGGCCTCCCCCCGCTGGCCGGGGATTTCAACCAGCTTCAACAGTGCCTCATCAACCTGATCTTCAACGCGATCGACGCCATGCCGGACGGTGGCACCCTGACGCTGAACGGCCGGCTCGATGCGCGGCATAATACGGTTGTCATCCAGGTGAAGGATACGGGCCCGGGGATCCCACCGGAACACCTGGCCAGCATCTTCGAACCGTTTTTCACCACCAAGAGCGAAGGCCATGGGTTAGGGCTCGGCTTGTCCACGGTCTTCGGGATCGTGGAGCGGCATCGTGGGACCATCGCAGCGCAGAACGCTCCTGAAGGAGGCGCGCTTTTCGTGATCACGTTTCCGGTGTCCTCATGAAACACCCCGGCGCTTTCTCCGGAAACATCATCGCATGCGAGCAGTGGCTCCACATCCTGGATGAGCTCAGCATCGGTGCCTTCACCGTGGACTCTGAGCGGCGGGTGTCCGCCATGAACCTCACGGCTCAGGCCCTGATCGGCCTGCGTGATTCCCAGGCGATCGGCCAGGACTGCCGGGAAGTGTTCCTCGGGGTGCCCTGTCTGGCGAAGTGCCCTTTCAGAGCCGGGGAGCCGGACGAGGCCGCCGAACCCTCGATCCGCCTTCCGGGCGATAACGACGATGTTCACCTCGTCACGCGGCTGGCCTCCCCGGTCTACGGCAGCAAGGGTCAGCCGGAGGGGTGCATGACGATTCTGCAGGACCTTTCGCCGATCGTGCACCTGATCGACCGGATCCACCACGAAGAGCGCAGCCTGAAGTTGATCCTGGACAGCCTGGACATCGGTATTTTCACCGTCAACCGCGGCGGTTACATCACCTTCTACAACACCGGGGCCGAAACGATCAGCGGCTTCAACCGCCGCGACCTATTGGGCAAACCGTGCAACACGCTCTTTGCGGGCGTCGGCCCCGAGGATGTCTCGTTGATCAAGGAATGCATGGCCGACGGCAGGGCGCGGATCAGCCGGGACGGCCGGCTCACCACCCGGGGCGGCCTGTCGATCCCGATCCGGGCCAATTTCATGGCCTTGCGCAATGAAAAGGCAGCGATTGTCGGAGGGCTGGCCGTATTCCAGGATCTCACCCTCATGCACCAGTTGCACCAGGCGGTGCAGGGCCGCTACACCTGTCACGACATGATCGGCCGGGACCCCTCCATGCGCCGGGTTTTCGAAATGGTGGGCGTCGTCGCCGACACCGAGGCCACTGTTCTGATCGAAGGGCCCACGGGCACCGGCAAAGACCTGTGTGCCAAGGTGCTGCATTCCGCCAGCCGCCGCGCGGAGAAACCTTTTGTCAAGGTGAACTGCGCCGCCATCCCGGAGAATCTGTTGGAATCCGAACTGTTCGGATATGTCAAAGGCGCCTTCACCGGTGCGGCGCAGGATAAATCCGGGCGTTTTCAGGAGGCCGACGGCGGCACCATCTTCCTGGATGAGATCGGGGACCTGCCCCTGCCGCTGCAGGCGAAACTCCTGCGGGTTTTGGAGGATCGCGAGTTTTACCGCCTCGGCAGTCGCCACACCATCACGGTGGACGTCCGCATCGTCTCCGCCACGAATCGGCCGTTGCGGGTGCTGGTCAAGCAGGGCCTGTTCCGCGAGGACCTGTTTTACAGGCTCAACGTGTTCCGAATCGAGCTGCCGGCCCTCAAAGACCGCCGGATGGACATTCCGCTGTTGATCGGCCACGTGATGCGGCGCCTGTGCAGCGCACGGAGCATCCCGGTTTTCGAGATCACCGAGAATGCCATGCGAACCTTGCTCGCCTACGATTATCCGGGTAATGTGCGGGAGCTTGAAAACGTCCTCGAACATGCCCTGATTGTCTGCCGGGGCGGAGCCATCCGGGTACGCCACCTGCCCGGCTACCTGCTCGATCCGGAGGAAGCGGCGGAAGTGAGGCGACCCGGCAGCCGCCTGGACCGGGCGGCGCCCTCCGGCCACGAGCGCGATCGTCTTCTGACCGAGCTGCACCGGCACCAGTGGAACCGCGCCCACACGGCGCAGGCGCTGGGAATCGACCGAACCACTCTCTGGCGCAGGATCAAGAAGTACCGTCTGATGCCCTGAAAGGTCCCTGCAACGTTATGTTGAGGTGCAACGTACGGCGTGTTGCATTCCGCTTCTGACTAGAAATACAGCTAAAAATTCGAGTAAGCCCTCTGATTGCCGCCAATGGTGTTGCATTCTGCTGCAACATTTCTCCGAGACTTCCTCTGTGAAAGTACGGCTGTATTCATTTCAACTGCTTTAAATTATTTACATTTTAACCATTTCAAAGGGGTCTGGCACGATCCCTGCGTATAAGGTTTTTCAAAACCTCGAATCATGAGGCGGGTTACGCCGGAGAGGAAGCGCGATGACGGCCGAATGCCAAAGACAGAAAATCCTCGTCGTCGACGACGAAGCCGATACGCGCATGTTTCTCTGCAACCTGCTGGGGACCTGCGGGTATGAAGCGGTCGCTGCCGCGGGCGGCACGGAAGGCTTTCAGAAAGCCAAGGCGGAGCCGCCGGACCTCATCATCCTGGACATCATGATGCCCCGGGAAGACGGCATCGCGATGTACCGGAACCTCAAGCTCGACCCCGACCTCAAGACGGTCCCCGTCATCGTGGTCTCCTCCATCGGCCGGAAGTCTTTCGCCGTGTATCGCAAATCTCACAACCTGTGGGAGGACCCGGCAAGATCACCGATAGGGGCTTATATCGAGAAGCCGCTCGAAGCCGATGAACTCATTCGGGCGGTTCGCCGGCTGACCGCCCCAGGTCCGGTTTCGGCCGGCTGAGGCGCGGGGGCTATATGGTCAAAAGGGAATAGCCATGGTGACACGCATCGGATTCTACATCTGCCATTGCGGGATCAACATCGCCTATCGCGTCCGGGTGGAGGAGGTGGCGGCCTTTGCGCGGCAGCTCCCGAACGTGGCCGTTGCGCGCGATTACAAGTTCATGTGCTCGGACCCCGGCCAGGAGATGATCGAAAACGACATCAAGACCCACCACCTGAACCGGGTGGTGGTGGCTTCCTGCTCGCCGCGGCTGCATGAGAAAACATTCCAGACGGCCTGCCGGCGGGGCGGGATCAACCCGTATTTGTTCCAGATGGCCTCGGTGCGGGAGCAGGTGTCCTGGGTCACCGTGAATGAGGACGACGCCACGCGCAAGGCCAAATCTCTGGCGGCCGCAGCCATTCAGCGGGTGAGCCGCCATCACCCCCTGGAAACCCGCGAAGTGGCCGTGCACCCCGACGTGATGGTGGTGGGTGGCGGCATCGCCGGCATGCAGGCCGCGCTCGACATCGCCAACGGCGGCTACAAGGTCTACCTGGTCGAGAAGCAGTCCACCATCGGCGGCCACATGCTGCAGTTCGACAAGACCTTCCCGACCCTCGATTGTGCCGCCTGCATCGGGACCCCCAAGATGGTGGAGGTCGCCCAGAACTCGAACATTACGCTCTACTCCTACAGCGAGGTCCAGGAGGTGAGCGGGTTCATCGGCAACTACAGTGTCACGGTCCGCCGCAAACCGCGCTACGTCAAGGAGGGCGTGTGCACGGGCTGCGGCGAGTGCGCCAAGGTGTGCCCCGTCGCCATCCCCAACGACTGGGACACGGGGCTGGGGACCTGCCAGGCCATCGGCCGGGCCTTTCCCCAGGCCATCCCCATCACGTTCACCATCGACAAGAAAGACCGCGCGCCCTGTGTTGCCGCCTGCCCGGCGGGGATCAACGTTCAGGGCTACGTGCAGCTCGTGGGCCAAGGCAAGTACACCGAAGCGGTCCGGCTGATCATGGAGCGGCTGCCGTTGCCGGGCGTGCTGGGACGGGTCTGCCCACATCCGTGCGAAAGCCGCTGCCGGCGGGCCGCGGTCGATTCCCCGGTCGCCATCCGCAATCTGAAGCGGTTTGCAGCCGATCGGGTGGACCCGTCGAGTTTGCCGCTGCCGGAGATCGTGGAACGCCCGCAGCGGGTCGCAGTGGTCGGTTCGGGCCCGGCCGGCCTCACGGCCGCCTACTACCTGCGGCTGCGCGGCTATTCCGTTGCGATCTTCGAAGCGCTGGACCGATTGGGCGGCATGCTGCGGGTGGGCATCCCGGACTACCGGTTGCCGCCGGACCTTCTCGACCGCGAGATCGCCCATGTGCTCAGGACCGGCATCGAGGTGAAAACCGGGCAGCGGTTGGGGCGCGACTTCACCCTGGAGAGCCTCCGGGCCGACGGTTTCAGCACGGTACTCCTGGCGATCGGCGCACATCTGGGCATGGCTGCGGGCATCCCCGGCGAGTGCGATCTCGACAACGCCATGAACGCCGTGGACTGGCTGAGGGAGGTTAACCTCGGCACCCGCGTCTGCCCCGGCCGAAGGGTGGTGGTAATCGGCGGCGGCAACGTGGCGGTGGACGCTGCGCGCGTGGCCCGGCGCCTGGGAAGCGAGTCCGTCGCGATCGTCTACCGCCGGACCCGTCAGGAGATGCCCGCTTACGCTGAGGAAATCGAGGATGCCCTGGCCGAGGGCATCGACATCCACTACCTGACGGCGCCGCTGCGGGTGGTGGGACGCGCGGGGAAGGTGGTCGGCCTCGAGTGTATGCACACCGAGCTGGGTCCGCCGGATGAAAGCGGACGGCGGCGGCCGGTGCCGAAGGCCGGCTCCGAGCATGTGATCGAGTGCGACGCGGTCATTCCGGCCATCGGTCAGAAAATCGATCTGGGCTGGGCCGCCGGCTGCGAGGCGTTGAAGACGACCGCTCGGGGCGCCATCGCGGTCGACCCGCACACCCTGCAGACCTCCCTGCCGTATGTGTTCGCCGCCGGCGATGCCGTGAGCGGGCCGGCGACCGTCATCGAAGCGGTGGCCGCGGGTCACACGGCCGTGGCGGCGATCGAGCGATTTCTCCGGCAGCAGGCCGTGGCGGCGATGGCGGCCGAGGCCACCGCGCAGCTGCCGCCCGGCGAGGACTGGGCCGAGATCCCCAAGGGTGTCGGTCGTCAGGAGCGCGTCCGCAGCGGGCATTTGGATGCGGCCCAGCGCGTAGCCGGGTTTGCAGAGGTGGACCTCAACTTCAGTGAGGACGAGGCCCGGCAAGAGGCCGGCCGTTGTCTCAACTGCGGCAGCTGCTGCGAGTGCATGGAGTGCGTGAAGGTATGCGAGGCCAAGGCCATCGACCATTGCATGCCGACCGAGGAAATCCAGGTGAAGGTCGGCAGCATCATCCTGGCGACCGGCTACGACCTGATGGACCCGAGCCCGATGCGGCAGTTCGGCTACGGCCGCTACCCGAACGTTTTCACCAGCCTGGAGTTCGAGCGCTTGAGCAACGCCACCGGCCCGACGGGCGGCCAAATTCTGATCCGGGATGAAAACGGCCGGTTCGCCCGCCCGCCGGAAAGTGTCGCCATCCTGCACTGTGTCGGCAGCCGGGACGTGAACTACCACGAGTACTGCTCGCGGGTCTGCTGCATGGTTGCCCTCAAGTACACCCACCTCATCAAGGAGAAGGTCGGTCACCACACCCGCGTCTACGATTTCTACATCGACCAACGCTGTTATGGAAAGGGCTACGAAGAGTTTTACCGTCGCTGCCAGGAGGAGGGCACCGTTTTCATCCGGGGCAAGGTCGCCGAGATCACGGACCAGCCCGCATCCGCCGCCGAAGCGGGTAAGCTCGTCGCCATCGCCGAGGACACGCTTTCGGGCACCCGACTGCGTTTGCCGGTGGACATGGTCGTCTTGTGCGCTGCCATGGAATCGCGCGAGGACACGGCTGCGGTCGGCCGGATCTTCGGCGTCAATCAGGGCGCGGACGGTTTCTTCCTGGAGGAGCACCCCAAGCTGGGGCCGCTCAACACGGCCACCGACGGGGTGTTCCTGGCAGGTGCCTGCCAGGGGCCGAAGGACATTCCCGACGCCGTGGCCCAGGCCTCGGGGGCGGCGGCCAAGTCGCTGGCGCTCGCCAGTCGGGGAAAGGTCGTCATCCCCTCGGCGATCTCCTGGATCGACCCCGACATCTGTGCCGGCTGCCAGACCTGCATCGGGCTCTGCCCCTACTCGGCCATCGAGTTCGACGCGCGGCGGGCGGTCTCGGTGGTCAACGAGGCGCTGTGCAAGGGCTGTGGGAGCTGCGCCGGCGGATGCCCCAGCGGCGCGGCCCAGGTGCGGCATTTCGAGAAGGATCAGATCTTTGCCGAGTACGACGGCATCCTGAACGCCCTTAAGGCGGTCGGCATATGAATCCAACCGGGGGGAGCCCGGTTGGATTCATATGGAGGAGGAGACATGCAGGACTTTGAACCCACGATCGTCGCCTTTGTGTGCAACTGGTGCACCTACACTGCGGCCGACCTGGCGGGAACCTCGCGGCTTTCCTATCCCAAGAACGTGCGCATGATCCGGGTCATGTGCACCGGCATGGTCGACCCCCAGTACGTGATCAAAGCGCTGCTGCAGGGGGCGGACGGCGTTCTGGTGAGCGGCTGCCACCCCGGGGACTGCCACTACATCAACGGCAACTTCAAGGCGCGGCGGCGCATCAAGCTCCTGAAAGAGATCCTGCCCCGGTTCGGTTTCGAGGAGGAACGGTTGCGGCTGACCTGGATCGGGGCGAGCGACGGCATCCGTTTCGCCGAGATCATGCGCGAGCTCGTCGTCCAGCTTAAAGCCCTGGGGCCGAGCCAGGCGAATCTCGCCATGGCGATATGACGGGATCCCGCGGGCGGCTGAGTCGGTGAATTCAAGGGAGAGCATATGAGCAGCACACATCGTCTCGAGGTGAAGAACGGCGACATCGTGGGGGCGCTTCGCACCCTTCTGCAAGCGGCCCTCTCCAAAGAAGCCGTCCGCGCGGTGCTGGCGCCCCGACATCTGCCCATGAAGGCCATGGTCATGCCGGCCCTGGTCGCCCGAGCCGATCAGATGGACGGGGTGGATCCGCTGGCGCCCTGCTTTCCGATGAACGCCGCGCGCATCGCCTCTCGGTTAGCCCGCAAGCCCATGGGGGTACGGTGGGCGGCGGTGCTGCGGCCGTGCGAGATCCGGGCATTTGTGGAGCTGGTGAAACTCAAGCAGGCCCGCATGGACGAGGTGATCCTGATCAGTGTGGACTGTCTGGGGGCCTTCCAGAACAAGGACTACATCCGGTTTGCCGGGGCGGACCCCCCGGCCGCCACGGTGGAGTTCTTACGGCGCACGCTTGCCGGCGAGAGCCTTCAATCGGAGCTGGCCCCGGCCTGCCGGGCCTGCGAGTTCCCGGTGCCGCCCCAGGCCGATGTTCACATCGGGCTTTTCGGCGGGGATGCGGAGGGCGCTTTGCCGGTGGAGGCCCGGTCGGCGGCGGGCCGGGAGCTGGTGGACGCCCTGGGGCTCGCACCGGCTGAGGCGCCGGCCGCGCGCCAGGCGGCGGTGGATGCCTTTGTGGCCCGGCGTCTCGCAACCCGCGACGAGATGTTCGCACGGACGCTTGCCGCCATCGACGGCATCGACAAGGCGGCCGCGTATTTCGCCAACTGCATCAACTGTTACAACTGCCGGGTCGCCTGCCCGGTGTGCTACTGCAAGGAGTGTGTTTTCGTTACCGATGTGTTCAACCACGAGCCGGCCCAGTACCTGGAGTGGGCCGGCCGCAAGGGTGCGCTAAAGATGCCCACCGACACCCTGTTTTATCACTTGACACGGCTGGCGCACATGAGCACGGCCTGCGTCGGCTGCGGCCAGTGCTCCAACGCCTGCCCCAACGATATCCCGGTGATGGAGGTGTTCCGGACCGTTGCGCGGCACACCCAGCAGGCGTTCGGCTATGAGGCCGGCCGCAATCTGGAAGAGGCGTCGCCGTTGTCCGTGTTCAACGAATCGGAATTTCCCGAAGTCGTAGGCATCAGCCGGCGGTCGGCCGCCGGCTGATGCCCATCACAGGTTCCCTCCTCTTGCGGGAGGGGCCAGGGGAGGGGATAGGATGAAACGCAGAGTTGGCACCGCCATGGTGGTCGGCGCCGGGATCGCCGGAATTCGGGCCGCTCTGGACCTGGCTGAATACGGCTACGGGGTCACCCTGGTGGATCGGGCGCCGCACATCGGCGGCATCCTGAGCCAGCTCGACTACCAGTTTCCCACGGATCACTGCGGCATGTGCCAGATGCTGCCACTGGTCCAGCGCGACGCCGCAGCGCAGCATTGCCTGCGCCGGGGGCTGTTTCACGAGAACATCGAGATCCTGCTCTCCACGGAGGTCACCGCCATCGAGGGGGATCCGGGCGCGTTTCGGGTGACGCTCAAACAGCAGCCCTCCTGGGTGGATCCGGGGCGCTGCGTCGGTTGCGGCCGCTGCGTGCCGGTCTGTCCGGTGGAGGTTCGCGACGGCTTCAACGCCGGCTTGGCGACGCGCAAGGCCATTTACCTGCCGGTGCCCCACAACACCCCCAACGCCTACGTCGTCGACACGGCGGCCTGCACGCGCTGCGGGGCCTGTACTGAGGTCTGCCCCACGGATGCCATTCGCATGCCGGAGACGGAGCGCAAAAAATTCCGCATTCTGGTAGTGGACGATGAACTGGTGGTGCGCGACTCCTTGAAGGAATGGCTCGAAGAAGAGGGGTACACAGTGGCCATGGCCGCATCCGGCGCAGACGCGCTGGCCGTCCTCGAAACCGGGTCCTTCCACCTCATGCTGTTGGACGTCAAAATGCCGGGTATGGACGGAGTGGAGGTGCTCGAACTCGCCAAGAGCCGGTCGCCGGACCTGACCGTGGTCATGATGACCGCCTTCGCCACGGTGGAAACCGCGGTGGCGGCCATGAAGATCGGTGCGATGGACTACCTCATCAAGCCCTTCGAGATGGACAGCCTTTTGGCCAAGGTGGTGCAGGTCTACCGGCAGCTCGAGGCCGCCGAGGCCCGGCAGGTCGAGGCCGGGGCGGTGGTGCTCTGCGGCGGGACGGACTTCTACGACCCGGCTGCCGGCAAGAACACCTTCGCCTACCGGACCGAACCCAACGTCCTGACCCAGGTCGAATTCGAGCGCCTTTTGAGCGGCACCGGCCCCACGGGCGGGCGCCTCGTGCGTCTGAGCGACGGGCGGCCGGTCCGCAAGATTGCCTGGATCCAGTGTGTGGGCTCCCGCGACGTGCAGCTGGACGCCGATTTCTGTTCGAACATCTGCTGCATGGTGTCCATCAAGGAGGCCGTGCTGGCCAAGGAGCGCGCCGGCGGCGATCTCGAGACGGCCATCTTTTTCATGGACATGCGGACCTTCGGGAAAACCTTCCAGCGCTTTCGGGACGACGCCGAGCACCATCACGGCGTGCGGTTCGAACGGGCGCGCGCCCATTCGGTGGTGGGGGATCCGGACGGCGGGCTTCACATCCGTTGGACGGACCCGGCCGGCGCCTGCCGCGACGAGCCTTTCGACATGGCGGTGCTGGCCGTGGGGCAGCGCCCGGCGCACGGTTCAGCGGACCTGGCCGGTCGGCTGGAGCTGCCGCTCAACCCCTGGGGGTTCATTGCGGCCGAGCCGTTCTCCCTGAGCCGCACCCGCCAGCCGGGCATCTTCGTGGGGGGCGCGTTCGGCGGCATGAAGGACATCGGGGAGGCGGTGATCCAGGCCTCCGCTGCCGCCGCCAACGCCTCCCGGGTGATCCACACGGCCGGCGGCAGCCTGGCGCTGGAGGCATCTGCGCCAATCCTGCCGGTGAGCCTGACCCGCGAGCCGGCCCGCATCATGGTGGCGGTCTGCCGCTGCGGCCGCACCACGACCGCCGCCGCGGATCCCGAATTCCCGGCCCACACGCTCCGGGCCGACCCGGCGGTGTCCGCCGTCGCTGTGGTCGAGAACCTCTGCACTGCCGGCGGGCGGGAGCAGCTGACGGCGCGCGTCCGCAAGGCAAACCCCAACCGTTTGTTGATCGGCGCCTGCCTGCCGCACGCGCACCAGCGCACGCTCACGGATTTGAGCCGGGAATGTGGCCTGGACCCTTCGCTGATGGAAGTGATCGACATCGCCCCCTGGGCGATGGCGTCGGCCGAGGAGCCATCGCCCAGGGGAGCGGTGGCGCAACTGCGCGCCGGGGTGGCCCGGCTCAAGTGGGTAAACCTCGCGCCGGTTCCGGAGATCCGTGTCGAACCCCGGGCGCTGATCGTTGGCGGGGGCATTGCGGGAATGACCGCGGCTCTCGCGGTGGCCGAACACGGCTACGGGGTGGACCTGGTGGAGGCGAGCGAACGGCTGGGTGGAAACCTCACCTGGATCCGGCGCACGATAGAGGGTCAGGACGTGCAGGCGCTTTTGGCCGGCACCGTGAAACAAGTCGAGAAGCATCCCCGCATCCAGGTGCACACCCGGTCGCATGTGGTCTATGCCCACGGCGAGGTCGGCGCCTTTGGCACCGTGGTGGAAGGCCCTGAAAACCGGGTGCTCCAGCTCGAACACGGTGTCGCCATCCTGGCCACCGGCGGCACCGAAGCCCCCGCTCCGTTATCCCCCCAGGGCGCCCACCCGGCGGTCCTCACCCAGTCTGAAGTGGAACGGCAACTGGCCGACGGCCGTCTCGATGCCGCTTTGCTGGGCACGGTCGTGATGATCCAATGCGTGGGCTCCCGCCAGGAACCACGGAATTACTGCAGTCGCGTCTGCTGCGTGACCGCGCTGAAGCACGCGCTCCTCATCCATGAGCGCAACCCGCAGGCCACCCTCTTCGTCCTGCACCGGGACATGATGACGACCGGCTTCAGCGAAGCGGCCTTCACCCGGGCGCGGGCGGCGGGTGTGATCTTCGTTCCGTACCCTGTGGACCGCCCGCCGCGCGTGGAGACGGCCGGAGCTGGGGTCACTGTGACGGTGGACGAGCCGGTCCTCGGACGCCCTCTGGAAATCGAGGCCCAGTTGGTGATCCTGGCCACAGGCATCGTCCCCGTTTTTCCCCGTGAGCTGGCGGAGGCGTTCGGCGTGCGCCGGGACCGCGACGGTTTTTTCGAGGAGGCCGAGTCGAAGTGGCGGCCGGTGGATTCCCTGAAGGAAGGGGTATTCGCCTGCGGGCTGGCGCTGTCCCCGCGCACCATCGCGGAGTCCATCGCTACGGCCGAGGCCGCGGCCCAACGCGCGTTGCGCATCCTCTCCCGGGAACGGCTGGCCACCGGCAAGGTGGTGGCGAGCGTGCGTCACAGCCTGTGCAGTCTCTGCGAGCAGTGCGTCAACGCTTGCCCGTATGGGGCGCGCGCCCTCGACGAGGATTTGGAACGCCTGGTGGTCAACCCGGCCATGTGCCAGGGGTGCGGGGCCTGTGCGGCCGTGTGCCCGAACGACGCCTCCGTACTGGAGGGGTTCCCGGCGCAGCAGATGCTGGCCATGATCGACGCCGCTATTTGATTTTTAGTGCCCACTCTCTGTCGGCAATAAAAATCAAATAAATGGCAGGAGGGAATGGAATGAATCCGTCAGCCGTTGCAGACAGCACAGCGACTCATGCATTCGACGATTTGGAACACGTGCGCCAGATGATCCAAAGCTGCATCCAGTGCGGTACCTGCACGGGCTCCTGCCCCAACGCGTTCGCCATGGACCTGACGCCGCGGCAGCTCTGGCGGCACGTGATGCTCGGGCAGCCGGCGGTTGTCTTCGGCAGCCGGACCTTCACGCTGTGCTCCTCCTGCTATTATTGCACCCTGCGCTGCCCGCGGGGCCTTCCCTTGACGGATGCCATGCATGCACTCAAGCGGCTGGGGGCCCGACACCGGCTCACGCCGCACAAGGCGAGCACCGCCTTTTACCGGCAGTTCATGGAGAGCGTGCGCCGCCATGGCCGGGTGAACGAGCTGGAGTTCATGACCCTGTACTTCGCCGACATGAAGAACCCGCTGCTGCCCCTGCGCTACGCACTCTTGGGGTTGAGGCTCGTCGCCAAAGGCAAGCTGTCGCTGCGGTGGCCCATGCGGCGCCAACGCCCGCTGGAGGCGATCTTTTGCAAGGCGGTCGAACGGGAGGAGGGCCGATGAAGGTTCACTACTACCCCGGCTGTTCCCTGGAGGGCACGGCGGTCGAGTACGACCGCTCCACCCGGGTCGTGATGGCCGCCCTGGGGGTGGAACTCCTGGAGATCGAGGGGTGGACCTGCTGCGGCGCCTCCGCGGCCGAGGCCACCGACGAGTGGCTCGCCCTGGCGCTGCCGGCCCGCAACCTGGCTCTCGCCGAACGGCACCCGGAAACCCGGGACGTGCTGGTGCCGTGCAGCGCCTGCTATCTGAACCTGAAACACGTCGAGGAGAAGACCCGGACGGACGCGCAACTGCGGTCGACGATCAACACCCTTCTGGAAGGGGAAGATCTGCGGTTTCAGGGGCGGGTGCGGGTTCGTCATCTGCTGGACGTGCTGGCCTCGGACCTGGGGCCGGCGGCGATTCATCCCAAGGTCGTGCGGCCGCTCGACGGGCTGCGAATCGCCCCGTATTACGGCTGCCAGTGTCTGCGGCCGTATGCGGTGTTCGACGACCCCGAGATGCCGACCTCCATGGAACCCCTGATCCGGGCTGTCGGCGCGGAGGTTTTCCCCTGGCCGATGGGGGGCCGCTGTTGCGGGGCGTCCCACATGAACACCCAGCCCGAGGTGGGGATCACCCTGGTGGCGGGCCTCTTAAAGGCGGCCCGGGGGGCGGACGTCATCGTCACGGTGTGCCCCATGTGCCAGATGAACCTGGAGGCCTTCCAGAACTCCGTTTCCCGGTCGCAGCACATGGACCTGCACATCAGTGTCCTGTACTTGCCGCAGCTGATCGGGCACGCCATGGGGTTGCCGGCAAGCGATCTGGGGCTGGGTTACAACCTGGCCCTCACGGAGGAGTGGCGCCACCGGGTTCACGCGCCGGCATCGTGACATGGCCCGATGAAGGGCCACCCCTGTTTTGGACCGGACGCTGCAGCACGGCGGCGGGCCCACGGTTTCACGGAAGGCAGGAGATCCATGCTGATCGAGCGCATTTTCCAGTTGCGGCACCGCCTGGTGTTCCGGCTTATTTTGGCGGTCGGGTTCACCCTGCTGGTGTGCATCGCCACCTGGGCCTACTTCAACATCGACTACCAGGAGAGCAAGCTCACGGAGAACATCGTGGTGGGCACCGACCGGTTGACCAACACGATCAAGCTCGGCACCCACTATGCCATGATGCTGAACTCCCGGGACGACATCAACCAGATCATCACCAACATCGGCAAGCTCAAAGAGATCCAAAACATCCGAATCTTCAACAAGAACGGCCAGATCAAATATTCCAACCACCGGGCGGAGGTCGACACGACCACCAACATCAAGGCCGAAGCCTGCGACATCTGCCACCGGACGGAACCCCCGCTGGTCGAATTGGCGCTTCAGGAAAGAATACGGCTGTTCGATTCCGACAAAGGGTACCGGCTGCTGGGAATCATCAGCCCCATCTTCAACGAGCCGGGATGCGCCACCGACGCATGCCACGTTCACCCGGAAGGCAAGAAGGTTCTGGGCGCCCTGGATGTGGTGGTGTCGCTCCAAGCAACCGACCGGGAAATTCTGCTGGCCAAAAAGGGGATGGTCGGCCTGGCCGGTTTTGCCTTCCTGCTGATTTCCAGCATCGTCGGCATCCTGGTGTTCAGATTCGTCAATCGCCCGGTGCAGCAACTGATCGAAGGCACCCGCCAGATCGCCCGGGGCGATTATCCGCAGAAGATCCCGATCGGCCGCAAAGACGAAATGGGACAGCTCGCCACGGCGATCGGCGCCATGAGCCGGGAGATCACCCAGAAGCAGGTGGAGTTGAACGAGCAGCGCAATGAATACCAGAACTTGTTCGAACATGTGCCGTGCCTGATCACCGTCCAGGACCGCACCTTCAAATTGCTGCGCTACAATCGAGAGTTTGCTGAACGGTTCGGCCCCGGCCCCGGCGATCATTGTTACCAGGCCTACAAAGGGCGGAGTGAGAAATGCCCCAACTGCCAGGTGGCGTTGACCTTTGAGGACGGGCTGCCCCATCAGGGGGAGGAGGCCGGACTGAACAAGGACGGATCCGAGGCCCACTGGATCTTTCGGACCTCGCCGATCCGCAATGCTCAGGGGGAGATCGTCGCGGCGCTGGAGATGAGCATCGACATCACCGCGCGCAAGCTGCTGGAGGTGCAACTGAGCAAATCCGAACGCAAGTACCATGAAATCTTCAACCATATCCCCAACCCGGTGTTCGTGCTGGACAGTCAGACCCTGGAGGTCATCGATTGCAACGAGAGCGTCAAAACGGTCTACGGCTACGACAAGGACGAGATCGTCGGCCGGTCCTTCCTGGAGTTTTTCGCGGAGGATGAGCGGGAGGGATATGCCGGGCAGCTCCACAAGGCCGACGTCCTGAACCAGGTGCGGCACCGCAACAAGGCCGGCAGCCACCTTTTTGTCAACGTGCGGGTTTCGCCTTCGGAGTACCCGGGGCGCCAGGTGCTGCTGGTGACGACCAGCGACATTACCAAGCGCCTCGAAGCCGAACGCAAGCTGATCCAGGCCAGCAAGATGGCCACCCTGGGGGAGATGGCGACGGGAGTGGCGCACGAGCTGAATCAACCCATGTCCGTCATCAAGACGGCCAGCAGTTTTTTTGTCAAAAAACTCGAGCGGAACGAACCGGTTCAGGACGACATCCTGCACCCCATGCTGAAGAAAATCGACAGCAACGTGGACCGGGCAACGCGCATCATCGAACACATGCGCCAATTTGCGCGCAAGTCCGATCTGCGGCTGGAAAAGGTTCAGTTGGGTGAGATTCTGGGCAAGGCCTTCGAAATTTTCAGCCAGCAGCTGCGGCTGCGCGGCATCGAGGTCCTATGGGATCTCGAGCCGGACATCCCCCGGATCCTGGCCGACCCCGGCCGCCTGGAGCAGGTGTTCATCAACCTGCTGCTCAACGCGCGGGACGCCATCGAGGAGAAGTGGGAAGGCCAGGACGCTGCGCCCGGCAGCAAGACCATCACGCTCAAGACCCGGTATGACGGGCATCAAGTCATCTGCGAAGTGCGCGACACCGGGAAGGGCATCCCGCCGGTCCTGGCCGAGAAAATATTCGAGCCCTTCTTCACCACCAAGGAAGTCGGCAAGGGCACCGGTCTGGGGCTTTCCATCAGCTACGGCATCATTCAGGAGTGCGGGGGCACCATCCGGCTCCACCACGACAGCGCCCGGGGCGCCTGTTTCGTGTTGGAATTCCCCGCTACGGGACGGCCGCATGAAACGGAAGATTCTCATCGTCGATGACGAACAGGACATCCGCGATGTCCTGGCCATGGCCCTCGCCGACATGGGACACGATGTCCTCACGGCCGGGGAAGGGGAGCAGGCCTTGCGGTTGTTCCGGGAGGCCTCGCCGCCGATCGTGGTGACGGACATCAAGATGCCGGGGATGGACGGGATCGATCTGCTGCAGAAATTGAAGCAGGAAAACCCGGAAACCGAAGTCATCATGATCACCGGCCACGGCGACCTCGACTTGGCGATCCGCAGCCTCAAGTGCGAGGCCACGGATTTCATCACCAAACCCATCAACATCGATGTCCTTGAAATCGCCCTGCGCCGGGCCGAGGAGCGCATTGTCACCCGGCGCCAGCTGAAAGAGTATACCGAGCACCTGGAGCAACTCATTCGGGAGAAATCCGAACTCCAGAGCCGTCTCTCGTCGTTGGGGTTGATGATCGGCTCCATCTCCCACGGCATCAAGGGGTTGCTCACGGGGCTGGACGGTGGGATCTATCTGGTGGACTCCGGACTTTCCAAGAAGGACCCGCGCACGCTCACCGAAGGGTGGGAGGCCGTAAAGCTGACGATCTCGCGCATCCGCAAAATGATGCTCGACATCCTTTACTATGCCAAGGAGCGGGAACTCAAAACGGAACGGGTGGATGTTGCCCGGTTTGCCGACCAATTGGTTACCCTCTTCGGCAAGAGGATGCAGGCACAGCACATCGAATTTGTGAGCGAGGTAGACCCCTTGGCCGGGGAACTTGAAGCCGATCCCACGTATCTGCAGGCGGCCCTTGCCAACATTTTCGACAACGCCGTGGATGCCTGCCTGAAAGATGATTCCAAGACGGATCACCGGATCGTTTTCAATGCACACCGCGAATCCGACGAGATCATCTTCGAGATCAGCGACAACGGTGCCGGGATGGACAGCGAGACCCAAAAAAAAATCTTTGCGCTCTTTTTCTCGTCCAAGGGCGCGGAGGGGACCGGACTGGGGCTATTCGTCACCCAGAAAATCGTCGAACAGCATGGCGGCCGGATCAAGGTCCGATCCATTATCGGTCACGGCAGCATTTTCCGGATCAGTATCCCGCAGCGCGCATCGGCAGAAGGACTCCGTCCGGAATGCGGAACACCGGCTTTGCGTGCCATTCTGAATGCAGAAAAGTGATCGACTCTTTTTTCCGCTGATGCGGATCATACCGGGAAAAAGCTACAGATATCGACCGAGCTCACAACCCCTTCACAGTAGGGTGGATTTGGGTGCTTCCATCCGACAAATCACTTGAAGCCTATTTCTGAGATAGTTTCCGTCAATCTCAGGAGGCTGTAGCCCCCCGAACCCCCGGAAGTCGCAATAAATCTGCAATTCCCTGAATCGATACCTTTGGTCTGGTAATCCCAAATCCCCTAAAGCCTGAGTCAGGGTTCGACATTAGGCACGCAACCTATCAAAATCATTTTAGTCCACAATTCCATCCCATACACCCTTTTCCTCTTCTCAAATGGTATATTGTTGAAATATCAATCGGCTTGTCAAACATCTCCTTCGGGCTGCCAGAGCGCAAGTTCATCAACCATACCTTCATGGTGATGGCCCTTGCCCGGGGCCTTGACGGCGCCATCGTCAACCCAGTGGATGCGCGCATGATGGGTTGTATCACAACCGCTGAAATGCTGATGGGAAGGCATATCGAGCCGCTAAAGCAAGTTAGCAACCCTGTAATTTTTTTCTTGACATCCTAAAAACGCGGTGTTAACGGTCAAGTTAAATGTTTAACCTGTTCTCCTGGCCGAGAGCTAAAATCTTGTGAAAAAAAGACCGCGAGAGAAGCCGGGTAGAGCAAAGTCCGGCCCGGCAACAGTCAAAGACATTGCACGCGAGGCGAACGTCTCGGTGGCTACCGTCTCCCTTGCGTTAGAAGGTAAAAAGACCACACGGGTCAGTCAAGGGACCCGCCAGCGCATCCTGGAAATCGCCCAGCAATTAAACTATCAGCCCAACCTGATAGCTAGGTCCTTGGTAACCAAAAAGAGTTATACCTTGGGCCTCGTCATAACCACACTCTTCAACCCCTTCTACGCCGAGTTATCACAGGACATCATCGATCGATCAGAAGAAATGGGGTACCACGTTTTTACTTGCTCTGTCCGGGGAGGACTTCAAAGCGAGCAGGGAGCCGTAGAAGGTCTTATCAGTCGAGGCGTGGATGGCCTGATCATTTGTTCGGCCTTGCGCCAAGATCCTGTGATCAAGAACCTGATGAACCATAGAACCCCTTTTGTATTGGCAATGCGAAAGACTGAACCCGCCACCGGCGATCCGCTTGTCGACTTTATTGGAGTTGACAACTGCCTGGGCGGCTATAAGGCCATGGAACATTTATTGGCCATGGGCCACAGGCGCATCGGGCTGATCACCGGCCCCATGGCAACCTCCACGGGCCACGACCGGAGGGTCGGCGCCATGAGTGCCTGCCAGGCCAGAGGCCTCAACCCAGACCAAATCACACTGCTTGAGGGCAATTTCCATCGGACGTCGGGGCGCAACTTGGCAAAAAAAATATTGGGCCAAAAGACTCGTCCGAGCGCTATTTTCGCCGGAAACGACCACATGGCCATCGGGGTCCTGGACGC
Source organism: Desulfobacteraceae bacterium (assembly GCA_041310935.1). GTDB lineage: Bacteria > Desulfobacterota > Desulfobacteria > Desulfobacterales > SpSt-501 > SpSt-501. Next base: position 19,072 of record JBFYWS010000027.1, read on the forward strand.
CTTGGCCGAAACAGGATTTCGGTGTCCAGAGGACGTGGCCGTGGTCGGCTTCGATGACATCGAGATGGCCGGACTGCCCGGGGTGGATCTAACTACCGTGTCGCAGAAGAAGTCCACCATGGGCCGGCTGGCGGTGGATCAGTTGGTTGAAAAAATCAAAGGAGACGAAGGCTCTGTTGCCAAGACCATTACCCTTGAACCGATCTTGGTCATTCGCAAAACATGCGGCTTCCACCAAAAAAAACAAACGAAAAAAGCTTAGCTGGAATTGGGAGGAAAAATGGGTAAAAACCCGTTCGATCTGACAGGCAAGATCGCTGTGGTCACCGGCGCAGGACGCGGAATCGGGCGGGCTTGCGCCGTAGCACTGGCTCAGGCAGGAGCAGATGTGACCTTGGTAGCGAGGAGTGCAAATGAACTTGGCGCAGTTGCCAAAGAGATCTCCAACCTCGGTCGGACAGCCATAGTGCGCCCTAAAGATATTACAAAAAGTTTAGAGTTACAAAGCCTTATGGATGATATCGCCTCTGTTATGGGCGGGATCGATATCCTTGTAAATAACGCCGGCATAAACATACCCCAAGAGGCCTTAGAGGTCACGCCTAAAGCCTGGGACCAAATCATGGATATAAACCTAAAAGCCGCCTTCTTCACCGCTCAAGCCGTAGGGCGGGTCATGATCCGGCAGGGTCGAGGCGGCCGTATTATCAACATGACCTCGCAAACCGGCACGCTCGCATTGGTTAAACGTTCTGCCTACTGTGCCAGCAAGGCCGGATTAAATCTGGTTACAAAGGTGTTGGCCGTAGAATGGGCTAAGCATAACATTCTAGTCAACGCTGTCGCACCGACCTTCATCGAGACAGAATTCTCCAGTGGCTTTTTAGCCGACCCAGTTTTCCGTGAATACGCCTTGTCCAAAAACCTGTTAAAGCGATTCGGAACTCCGGAAGACGTGACAGGGGCCGTTGTATATTTGGCTTCTTCGGCCGCCTCCATGGTCACCGGCCATGTCCTTTCCGTGGACGCTGGCTGGACGGCCCATTGACTTAAAAAATTGACTTAAAAGCAAGGCGAAGGAGGAGAGACATGTCGGATTTAAGCGACCTAAGCAATGCCCTGACCAAAGGCGATTACGAAGTTGCCGAAAGCCTCACGAAGAGCATGTTATCCCAAGGCGTCGGGGCGGATAAGATCATCAACCAGAGCATCATGATCACTCTTCAGGATGTGGGTGAGAAATTCTCGGCCGGGGAAGCCTTCATCCCTGAGATGTTGATAGCAGCCCGGACGGCCCAGAAGGTTATAGAAATTCTTAGGCCGAAGCTGGAGGAGAGCGGGGTAAAGCCATTGGGTAAAGTGATTATCGGCACGGTTCAGGGAGACCTCCACGATTTGGGCAAAAACATTGTGACGATGATGCTCAAGGGGGGTGGTTTTAAGGTCCAGGATCTGGGCGTGGACGTCAAACCCGCCGCCTTCATCGAGGCCATCAAGACCCATAAGCCCGAAATCCTCGCATTGAGCTGCCTGCTCACTACCACCATGGCTTCGGTCCCCCTTGTTATAAACGCCATCAAGGAAGCAGGTCTGAGGGACCAGGTTAAAATCATGATCGGGGGGCCGCCGACTTCGGATGCATTTGCTCAGGCGGTGGGAGCTGATTTTTTCGGCAAGGACGCTCACGTTGCTGTACAATTGGCCAGAAAAATCGTCGGGGTTGCCTGAAACGCCAAATATTTACAGGAGGACAGAAATGGCTATTTATTTAAAACAAGCTAAAAAACCACCCATCGAGGACTTGACCCGCGTTCGTGAGACGGTTCGGGAAATCATAGATAAAGTCCGCCGCGAGGGCGAAGCCGGAGTGAGATATTACTCGGCCAAGTTTGACAACTGGTCGCCTAAGAGCTTCAAGGTCGGCGCCGAGGAAATGAAGGCGGTTAAATCCCAATTGCCGTCCTCCATGGTCGAGGACATCGATTTCTGTCAGGCCCAGATACGCAATTTCGCCACCGAACAGATGAAGCGACTGACCGATTTCGAGGTTCAGACACTGCCCGGAGTTTTTTTGGGTCAGAAAGTCATCCCAGTGGCCTCTTCCGGCTCCTATGTCCCGGGCGGACGGTATCCGATGCTGGCCTCGGCCCACATGACCGTGATCACACCAAAGGTGGCCGGAGTGAAGAGGGTGGTGGCCTGCTCGCCGCCAGCCAAGGGACAAGGTATGTACCCGGCCACGCTTTATTCCATGCTCGCAGCCGGAGCCGACGAAGTCTACTGCATGGGCGGAGTTCAGGCGCTAGTAGCCATGGCCTACGGCATGGAAGGGTTGGCCCCCGTGGATTTCGTGGTCGGCGCGGGCAATAAGTACGTGGCCGAGGCCAAGCGCCAGCTCTTCGGCGACGTGGGCATCGACCTCCTAGCGGGTCCTACCGAAATCCTTGTCATCGCCGACGGCTCAGCTGACCCCCGCATCTTGGCTGCGGATATACTCGGCCAGGCCGAGCATGATCCCAACTCCAGACAGTGCCTGATTTCGCTTTCCAAAAAAACGGCCGAAGCAACTATGAAGGAGATTGAGAAACAGCTTCTGACTTTGCCCACCCGGGACGTAGCCGAGGTCTCATGGCGAGACTACGGCGAGGTGGTTGTAGTGGACTCGGCCGAGGAGGCAGTTGCACTATCCGATACTTGGGCGCCCGAGCATTTGGAGGTCCAGACTGAAGACTGGCGCTTTTTTCTTGAACGATGCAAAAATTATGGCTCCATGTTTTGTGGAGAGGAAACCACGGTTTCTTATGGCGACAAGACAATTGGTACTAACCACGTCCTGCCCACGATGCGAGCCGCCCGCTACACCGGCGGCTTGTCCGTCCACAAGTTCGTTAAAACCGTGACATATCAGCACGCCACAAAGGAAGGCTCGCTGAAGATCGCCCAAGTCTGTGAGAGAGCATGCAACTACGAGAACATGTTGGCTCACGGACTCAGCTGCCGTGTCAGGATTGATAAATACGGCAAATAAACCACCGGGCGAGGCGGACGGAGAGGAGGATCCCTGTCCGGGACTAACCTCGGCCGCTCTGCGAGATACAGGAGAGGAGCTACCATGATCTTAAACGACGTTAAACGGGTGGCCGTGATAGGGGCCGGGACCATGGGCGCGGGTATCGCACTTTCTTTCGCCAGAGGCAGGTTTGATGTCACGCTTTACGACGTCAATTCTCGGCAGATCGACTTGGGTCTGCAAAGGATCGACAAAAGCCTGTCTCTTTTCACCGCCGAAGGCCTGATCGAGGCCGAGCAAGCCGGCTTGGCTAAAAGAAGAATCGTGCCCACCACCGATTTTGTGGAAGCCTTGCGCGGGGCCCAGTTCGCCATCGAAGTGGTACCAGAGGATCTGGGGCTCAAGCAAGCGCTGTGGTTGGAGATGGAAAAAGCAGTGGGCGCCGAAGCAGTCTTGACCAGCAATACCTCCGGTCTCAGCATCACTGCCATCGCCTCGGTCTGTAAAATCCAGGAGCGGGTGGCCGGCATGCACTGGTTCAATCCACCCGAGCTGGTACCTTTGGTGGAAGTGATCAAAGGACAAAAAACGGCTCAGGCCACGGCGGATTTGGTCCATGACCTGGTTAAGAGACTGGGCAAGACCCCCATCATGGTGAAAAAGGACATCCCCGGTTTCGTGGGCAACCGACTGCAATACGCCCTTTTGCGGGAAGCCCTGCACATAGTGGAGACCGGCGCGGCCAGCCCGCAGGACGTGGACACGGCGGTCAAGGCCGGCATCGGCTTCCGCTGGTCCTGGTTGGGGCCTTTGGAGACTGCCGACTTGGGCGGGCTGGACATATTCCACGCAGTCAGCAGTTACTTGTTCAAAGACTTGGCTGACGACCAGAAGCCCCAGGCTTTCTTCACCGAGCTGATTAAATCCGGCCGCTTGGGCGCCAAGAACGGATCCGGATTCTACACCTACGCCCCTCAGGACAAAGACGAGATACTAAGCCGCCGTGATCGCTACTTTGCCCGGCAGCAACAGTTGATTGCCGAAAATTCGAAGGCCTGAAGTACTGGTGTTCCAATAAACCCCAAACACAAAGGAGAGGAAAAATGAGATCTGAGCTTTTTAAAAAGATCGGTTTTGTGTTGGTTTTGGCGACTGGCTTGGCGTTGGCCTCGGGCCCGGTTATGGGGGCCGAGCCCATCAAGATCGGAATCGTAAGCCCGGTTTCCGGTAATTTTGCCGACCACGGCATGCTGGAGCGGATCGGGATGGAGATGGCTCTGGAGGACTATAATAACGAAATTCTGGGTCGACCGATCACTTTGATCGTCGCCGATGACGAAACCAACCCAGACGTGGCTGCCCGTCGGGCCAGACGCTTGATCGAAGTAGACGGCGTCAAGTTCCTTATGGGTGGCGTAAGCACCTCGACCGGTCTCTCGGTCGGGGCCGTGGCCGAAGAGAAAAAAGTTCTTTTCATTTGCACCAACCAAAACGGCGACCAGATTACCGGGGAATCCGCCCGGCATCATGTTTTCCGGGTACCGCCAGACATGGCCATGCTGGTCCGGTCTGGTGCCAAGGAGGCGGCGGATACCTTAGGTAAAAAATGGTTTTTCTTGACCCACGATTACTCCTGGGGCCACTCGGGCACCATGTGGGCCCGGAAAACGTTAAATAAGGTCGGTGCTGCGGAAATGGGCGAAATCAAAGTCCCCCTGAACACTCGGGATTTCAGCTCCCAACTGCTCCAAGTCCGCAACTCCGGGGCCGACCTGCTGGTCATCACCGTGGCTGGTTTTGACAATGTCTCTCTTATGAAGCAAATGGCAGAGATGAAAATTTATGACAAGATGAAAGTCTGGTACACCCTCATGGATTTAGTGGACTTGTGGGCCATCGACCCGGCCGAAAGGCAGGCTTATTTCTGTGCTGAAATGTATTACATGGAAACCCCGGAAACCCAAAAATTTACTGAACGATTTGCCAAGAAATTCCCACGGGCCGCCGTTCCAGTATTGGATACGGGGACTTACAACGGCTGGCTCTCCATGAAGATCCTCTTGGAGGCTATAAAAAAAGCAGGCACGGCTGATAGTGTAGAGAAGGTCATCTGTGCCATGGAAGGCCTCGAGGTCAAAGACAACATGCGTAAGTTTCCTTCCAAGGTCAGGGCATGGGACCATCAGGTCACGACCGAAGTGGTTTTCCTCAAAGCCAATCCCCTGGCCAAAGGCACCAATATTGCCGACATCAAGAAAGAGGTTAGCGGCGAGGAGTTTGCCAGAACCAAGGAAGAAAACTTGGATAAAGACAATAAGCCGGTGAACGTGAGCTGCCAGAAATAGGACCGGCTAACTCCGGGGGCAGATTCATGCCCCCGGAGTTAGCGACCCGGCGCCGGGGCCTGGAAAAAGATTAAGGTAAGGGTTGAGGCAATGGAGCGCGTCGGCAATTAAAGAATATTGCCCGGGAGACTCCGAGCAAGGAGATCAATAGATGCCAGTTCTTATTTTGTCTTTGACCCTCAATGGCATAGTCTTGGGGTTGGTATACGCGGCCGTCGCCATCGGCTTCAGCTTGGTCATCGGCGTTTCGGGAGTGATCAACTTCTGTCACGGCGTCATGTTTGCTTTCGGGGCTTATTTTTTTTGGGTCCTTAAAGACGTTATCGGCTTTTGGCCCTCCGTTGCCGTGGTGCCGGTGCTGGTGGGCTGCGTGGGTTTGATCATCGAGCGAATCCTTATCCGTCGGGTCTATGGTCTAGACCCCTTATTCGGCCTTTTAATTACGCTAGGTTTCGCCATCAGCTTGGAGGAGATCATCCGCATGGTTTTCGGCCCGGCGGCCTATTCGGTCAGCGCGCCGTCATTTGTCAAAGGGACTCTGATTTGGGGCGATTTCATTTATCCGCAATATCGCTTATTCACGGGCGCCTTTTCTTCGGTAATGATAGCGTCGGTTTGGCTGGTGATAGACCGGACCGATTACGGCGCCATTGTCAAGGCCGGCATGTTTGACAGCGAGATGGTCGGCGCCTTGGGGCATAATCTTTCTATTTTGCGCACCTCGGTTTTTATTTTAGGGTCGGCCATAGCCGGACTGTCCGGGATTCTGGCCGCGCCCATAACCGGCATCAAATCGGGCATGGGCACGGCCATTCTCATGCCCTCGTTTGTGATAGTGCTGATGGGCGGTTTGGGCAGCATCCCCGGGACCTTGGTGGGCGGTCTTATAGTCGGACTGTCAACCTCCTTGGCTACGTTGATCATTCCCAGGTACGTGGATATCATTCCCTATTTGCTCTTAGGGGTTATTTTGTTAGCCCGGCCGAGAGGATTGTTTGGAGAACAACACATCACCGAATGACCGATAAACGGCCGGCAACAGACAAAACCGAAAGGAAGCCTCCCTTGCCAAAGCGGCTCAAAGATCCCTATTTCTGGATATTTCTAATTTTTTTGCTCTATCCGACGTTTCCCTACTTCGGAAGGTTCATGTCCCTGGGTACAGAATTGCTCATCTGGTTCATTTTTACTCTGAGTTTTAACCTGTGCTTGGGCTATGCCGGCTTGCCTTCCTTTGGCCACGGGGCCTTTTACGGCGTGGGCACCTATGCGGCGGGCCTGGTTTTTCTGCACGTGTTTCAGGAAAGCGGCTTTCTAATCCCCATTGCCAGCGGCGCGGTAATCGGCGCCCTTTTCGCCGGGGTGCTCGGGTTTATTATCCGCAATAAAAAAGGCATTTATTTTGCCATGCTCACGGTCGTTTTCACTCAGGTGCTCTATTTCATCTGCTGGCGGTGGGACGATGTTACCGGCGGGGAATCGGGTTTAAAAGGCATCGTCCGGACTTCATTTCTGGGACTGGATATGACCGATCCCGTAATATTTTATTATTTTGTCTTTGTAGTCTTTGTTCTCGCCGCTATCGTCATCCGACGCGTGGCGGATTCCTCCTTCGGCATGTCCCTCCAAGCCATCAAGCAAAACCCCATTCGATCCCAGTATTTGGGTTATAACACCGGATTGTATAGATTTCTCGTTTACCTCATTTCCGGATTTTTCGCCGGCCTCTCCGGCGCCCTTTATTGCTTCCTGACCCAATCGGCCTTCGCATCGGTTCTGGATTGGACTAAATCCGGCGACGTGGTCATTGCCACCCTCCTGGGCGGCGGCACGGTCAGCTTTTATGGCCCCATCGTAGGCACGATCATCTTCATCATCAGCCAGGAAGTGATCAGTTCATTCTGGGAACACTGGATGTTGCTTTACGGCTTATCCTTCGTGGTCATCATTCTGGCGTTCCCTACCGGATTATTGGGTATGCTTAAGAAGAAATGACCCCCGGGGAAATTGGCCGAAGAACGGGAGAAAATAATTTATGCCACTGTTTTCCATCCAAAACTTGACCAAACGGTTCGGATCATTTGTGGCCGTGAACAACGTGGATCTGGAAATCCCAGAGACCGGAATTCTATCCATCATTGGACCAAATGGCGCGGGCAAGACGACCCTTTTCAATCTCCTGACCGGCTTTTTCCTGCCGGACGCCGGACGGGTAATCTTTAAAGGACAAGATATTACCGGCCAGCCGCCTTATGAAATCATCAAGCACGGGATTTCTCGGTCCTTTCAAATTACCAGCCTATTCCAGGAGATGACCGTTCTGGATAACGTGCGCATCGGTATACAGAGCCACTTGGGAGATAAATTCAAACTTTTCCTCAATTTTCAAGAAAACAGGCGCGTCAAGCAGGAAGCCTTGAACATCTTAGATCGCGTCAAACTCGTGGATAACCGGATGAGCCTGGTTACGGCCATTTCTCACGGTGACCGGAAAATATTGGATTTGGCCTTGGCCTTGACTACGGATCCCAGCGTCCTGCTCTTGGACGAGCCCATGAGTGGCCTATCCATACAGGAACGGGGCAAAATCACCCGGCTCATCTGCGATGATTTCGCAAAAAACATGAAACTGATTATCGTCGAACACGACATGGACGTGGTTTTTTCGATTTCAGACGAAATACTGGTTTTAAATCAGGGACGCGTCCTGGTCAGGGGGGCGCCGGCTGAGATTTCTCGGAATCAAGCGGTCCAAGAAGCCTATCTGGGCGGGGAGAAGTGCCTTGCTGAAATTAAATAAAATAAACAGTTTTTATAATAAAGCCCACGTGCTCTTCGACGTAAGTCTGGAAATGGCCGCCGGGCAGATCATCGGCTTATTCGGCCGCAACGGCGCCGGGAAAACTACCACCTTTCGAAGCATCATGGGACTTCACCCGACTATCTGCCAAGGCGAAATACTTTATAAGGGCATTAATATTTCCGGCCAAGCCCCCTATCGAATCGCCCGCCAGGGCATCGGTTTTGTGCCTGAAGATCGGCGCATCTTTCCCAATTTGACAGTTCGCAAGAATTTAATCGTCGGTCGGAAAAAAGCGGTTTTCGGTCTACAAAAATGGGACCTGGACGAAGTTTACCTTTTCTTCCCTAAATTAAAAGAGTTGGAACACAAATTGGGAAGCCAGCTGAGCGGTGGAGAACAGCAGATGCTCACCATCGGGCGCGCCCTCATGGGCAACCCGGAGCTACTCCTTTTAGACGAGCCCACCGAGGGGCTGGCGCCGGTCATTGCCCAGCACCTCATCGAAATGATGCTGAAAATCAAACAGGAATTTCAGATCAGCATCCTTGTGGTGGAGCAGTTTTCGGCCCACGTCCTCAATTGCCTCGACAAGTGCTACGTAATGGACATGGGGCGCATCATTTGGGAGGGCGACCCACAAATACTCAAGCGTGACGAAATCCTTCAGAAGAAACTTTTTGGTGTCGGCGCCTACGCCGAGGAACAATTCCTGAACACCTGACCAAACTGAAGAACCACAGGAGAGAGACCATGACACCCAAGATGACCAGTCGGGAAAGAGTTTTGGCAGCCATATCCCACCACGAACCCGACCGAATACCCATTGACTTGGGAGGTACCCGAGACAGCAGCATCGTCGTCGAGGGCTATGAACGGCTGAAACGACATTTCGGAGTCAGCGACAACAATGATCTGTGCGACCGGATGATGCGGGTGGTCAAGGTGGACGAGACCATCCTGCGGAAATTGGAGATCGATGTGCGGGCCATTTTCCCTTCCGCACCGACCCGGGGTGTGGGTGCGGAACTGGGACCCCGCCATTACCGCGATGCTTGGGGCGTAGAAAGGGTCCATCCGGAAGGCAGCCTCTATTATGACCAAAGGGAATTCCCCCTGGCCGGACCCATCACCGTGAACGACGTCATCAAATACCCCTGGCCCGATCCCGAGGATCCCGGCCTGATCCGCGGCCTCAAAGAACGGCTGCAATGGATCAGGGCCAATACCGACTGTGCGGCCATCCTGACGCTGCCCGCCCCCTTTGTCCACATCAGCCAATACCTTCGTGGTTTCCAGGACTGGTTCTGCGACTTCATCCTTGAAACAAAGGTCATGGAGGCTCTTTTCGACGCCGTGCTTGAAATCACCACCCGGATTACCGAACGGGAACTCCGGGAAATCGGCGCCGAGGTGGACATAGTGATCTGCGCCGATGACTTGGGTACCCAAAACGGCCTCCAAATGAGCCACGAACACTACGCCGCCTACATTAAACCTAGGCATAAAAAATATTTCCAAACGATCCATGCCATGACGCCGGCCAAGCTTCTATTTCACTCCTGCGGCTCCTTGGCCGCCATCATCGACGACCTGATGGAAATCGGCGTGGATATTCTCAACCCCGTCCAAATCACCGCAAAGGGCATGGACCCGGTGGCCTTGAAAAAGAAATGCCAAGGCCGCATGGCCTTTTGGGGTGGCATGGACAACCAGAGCATTTTGCCCCACGGCACCGAGTCGGATGTCCGCCAGATGGTTCGCCAGCGCATCGACCAACTGGGACAGGGCGGCGGCTACGTCCTCAGCTCCTGCCATAATATACAACCCGACGTTCCCTTGGAGAATATCCTTGCTATGTTCGACGAAGCCAAGATTTACCGGAGGTGAGATAGTATTATGCTGATTGTGGGTGAACTGATCAACGCCAGCCGCAAGCCGGTCAAGGAAATCATCGAGAGCCAGAATGCCGCAGGTGTTGCGAAACTGGCCCGGGACCAGCAGGAGCACGGGGCGGATTACATCGACGTCAACGCCGGCGTTTTCGTGGGGCGTGAGCCCGAACTGCTGAAGTGGCTGGTG
>JBFYWS010000052.1:0-4056 GCA_041310935.1 Desulfobacteraceae bacterium
TTCATGGACGCGCGCGACGGCTTCAACTACATGGCCGTTCCCATTACCTCAGCCGAGAGCTTCATCAACCCGTGACGAACCGCGAACTTTACTTCCGTGATCCCACCACCCTTGAGCTGCTGAACAATGGCGTCTCGAAGGTTTCCGAGATCGGACACGACGCGGGACAGATCAGGACGCTCCGCTTCGAGCTACAGAACTTTGTCTGCGATGGCGAATACGCCCGCGGCATGGAGCGCATCCTCAATGCCTACCTCGGTGGCCTGGGCAAGGCCGAACAGAAGGCGGTCTGGGTGAGCGGCTTCTTCGGCAGCGGCAAGTCGCACCTGGTCAAGGTGCTGCGCTACCTGTGGGAAGACTACCGGTTCGAAGACGGGGCCACCGCCCGCGCGCTGGTCACCTTGCCGGCCGAGATCGTCGCCATGCTCACGGAGTTGAGCAATCGCGCCAAGCCGCTGGGCGGGTTGCGTGCTGCCGCCGGCACGCTGGGCGCCGGCTCGATGGACAACGTGCGCCTGGCCTTCATTCAACTGGTGCTGCGTGCCGCCGGCCTGCCCGAGAACCTGGCCCAGGCCCGGTTCATCCTGTGGCTGCGCGCGTCGGGCCTGGACGCCAAGGTTCAAGCGGCGCTCAAGCAGCAGAACCGTGATCTAGCCAAGGAAGTCCTCAGCCTGAAGCTCTCCGTTCCCCTCGCCGAGGCTCTGGTCAGTGCCGAGCCCAAATATGCCACGGCCGCCAATGCCCAGGCGGCCATCCGGGATCAATTCAAGGACAACAGCTCCCCGACGATTGACGACGCCCTTGACATCGTGAGGCAAATTTTCGGCCATGGTGGGAAGCTTCCCTGCACCTTGCTCGTCGTGGACGAGATTCAGCAGTTCATCAGCGACAAGGTCCCGCGTGCCCACGATGTGCAGGAAATCGCCGAACACGTCTGCACCGACCTGAACAGCCGGCTGCTGCTGGTCGGCACCGGCCAGTCGGCGTTGCACAGCGCCACGCCGGCGCTGCAACGCCTGCAGGCCCGCTTTGCCGTCAAGGTGCAACTCTCCGACACCGATGTCGAAAGCGTCATTCGCAAGACCGTCCTGCGCAAAAAGCCCGAGCAAGAGTCGAGCATCGCGAAGTGCCTGGAGGCCAACCAAGGCGAACTGGCCCGCCATCTGCAGAACACCCGCCTTGCCGCCACCCACGACGACGATCAGTTCTTCGTCGCCGATTACCCGCTGCTCCCCACCCGGCGGCGGTTCTGGGAGAAGGTGCTGCGCAACACCGACCACTCCGGCACCAAGGCCCAATTGCGTTCCCAGTTGCAGATCGTCTTCGAGGCGACGCGCCAAACCGCGGGCGCGAACCTGGGCACCGTGGTGCCGGCGGACTTCATCTACGACCAGATCTCCACCGATCTCCTCAACTCCGGCGAGTTGGAGCGCGAGTACGACGAGATCATCCGCAAGCAGCGTGACGGCACCCCCGACGGCGATCTGCGGTCCAGCCTGTGCGCCCTGATCTTCCTCATCGGCAAGCTGCCGCGCACGCCGGGTGCCGACGATGGCGTGCGGGCCAACGCCGAAACCCTGGTGGACCTGCTCGTCAGCGATCTGAAGACCGACCGCCCCAGGCTGGAGCAGCAAGTCCCCCAGCAGCTCAAGCAACTCGTCGATGCCGGCCAGCTCATGGCGGTGGAAAGCGAATACCGCCTCCAGACCCGCGAGGGCGCCCGCTGGACCCACGACTTCAACCGCCGCCGCACCGCCGCCCTCAACGACGACCAGCGCATCAATGCCAAGCGGGCGGAACTGCTCCGCGACGGCACCAGGCAGGCGCTCAAGCCCGTATCCTTGCAGCAGGGCACCTCGCGCCAGTCGCGCAAACTCGCCTTCGAGCTTTCCTCCAGCCGGCCAACCACCAGCAGCGACGAGGTCACCCTGTGGATGCGGGATGGCTGGAGCGACGACGAAAAGTCGGTGCTGAACGACGCCCGTGCCGCCGGTGTCGATAGCCCCATGCTCTTCGGCTACCTGCCGCGCCTCCACCACGAGGAATTGAGGCAGGCCATTGCCTCCCAGCTCGCCGCCCAGGAGACGCTGGAGGCCCAGGGCCCGGCCGGCACGTCGGAGGCCATCGAGGCCCGCAAGGCCGTCGAGACCCATCTGGCCATCGCCCAACACCGCATTCAGGAGCTGCTCGGTCACGTCATCGGCGGGGCCAAGGTCTTTCTCGGCGGCGGGCAGGAGGCCAATGGCATCGAGCTGGCCGACAAGGTGCAGGACTCGGCCGACAGCGCCCTGGTGCGACTCTTCCCGCGGTTCACCGAGGCCGACCACGCCAACTGGGGCCAGGTCGTCAGCCGCGCCCGGGGTGGCGATGTGGGCGCGCTTGCTCAGGTCGGCTACCCCGGCAACCCCACCCAGCACCCGGTCTGCCGGCGCGTGCTCGATCTCATCGGCGCCGGCAAGAAGGGCAAGGACATCCGCGAGCACTTCAAGGCCGCGCCCTTCGGCTGGCCGCAGGACGCCATCGACGGTGCCCTGTTCGTCATGCTGGTCGCCGGTAACCTGCGCGCCACCAACAATGGCCAGCCGGTGCAGGCATCGCTGCCGCAGAACCAGGTCGGCGTCGCCCACTTCTACGTCGATGTGCCGCCGCTCGATGTCGGGCAGCGGCTCGGCCTCAAGGCCCTGTTCCAGAAGATCGGCATCACCACCCAGAACGGCAAGGAGTCCGAGGCCGCCGCCGAGTCCCTGAAAAAGCTGCTCGCCCTGGCGGAATCCGCCGGCGGCGCCGCCCCCCGGCCGGAGACGCCCGCCACCCAGGACCTGCGCGCCCTGCAGATGCTCAGCGGCAATGCCCAACTGCTCCAGATCCACCAGCAGAAGGACGACATTGCCGCCAAGCTCGCCGCCTGGAAGAAAAGCTCTGAGGCCATCACCAAGCGCTGGCCCGCCTGGGAACGCCTGCTGGACTTTCACACCTTCGCCGCCGGCCTGCCGGAAGCGGACGCCTGCGCCCAGTCCATCGCCGCCATCACCACGGGCCGCACCCTGCTGGCCGAGCCCGACCCGGTGCCCGAACTGACCAAACAGCTCGCCACGGCGCTGCGCATCGCCCTGGGCAAGTTGCAGGACGACCTCGCCGCCGCCTTCCAGGCCGGCGCTGCCAAGCTCGCCGCCTCACCCGTCTGGCAGGGCCGCACCGCCGAACAGCGCGCCACCCTAGCCTCCCGGTGTCAGCTCAGCCCGCCGCCCAAGGCACCCATCGGCACCGACGACGACATCCTCGCCGCCCTGCGCGCCCGCACCCTGACGGACCGGCGCAACCTGCTTGACGCCGTGCCCCAGCGCTTCGCCCGCGCGCTGGAAGAAGCCGCCAGGCTGGCCACCCCCCAGGCCGTGCGCGTCGCGCTGCCCAGCGCCATCATTAACGATCAGGGCGAGCTCGACGACTGGCTGGACGAGGTGCGGCAACAGGTGGAGGCTAAACTCGCAGAAGGTCCGGTGATTTTGTGAGCGCCATGTTCTCGCTAGGCTCAACCTATCTCACCGCTCTCGCCATGCCCCCGCGCGTGGCAGGAATTCTGCGCCGCTTGGGCGAGCACAAGGGGCGACAGGAACTCTACCGCCGGCAGGCTCCCGAAATGCTTGAGAACCTCCGCCGCGTTGCCCTCATCGAGAGCACGGAATCCTCCAACCGCCTCGAAGGCATCGTCGCCGCGAACGAGAAACGCCTCCGCGCCCTGGTTAACCAGCGTTCAACACCGGAAAACCGCACCGAAGGCGAAATCGCCGGCTATCGCGATGTCCTCGATACCATCCACCAGAATCACGCCGACATCCCGTTTTCTGATCGAGTGGTTCTCCAGTTCCACCGCGACTTGCTGAAATACGCGACCGGCGCCGGTGGCCGATGGAAGGTCTCCGCCAACGAAATCCGCGAGACCCTGCCCGACGGCACCAAGCGTATTCGCTTCAGCCCGCTTGCACCCCATCTCACCGAAGATGGCATGCGCGACCTTCATGAGGATTTCCATCGGGCCATTCAAACCGGGACTTGGGA
>JBFYWS010000056.1:0-2733 GCA_041310935.1 Desulfobacteraceae bacterium
GCAACCAACGAGGATCTGGATCAGATGATCGCCGCCGGGCGATTCCGGCGGGATCTCTTCTACCGCATCCGGGGCAGCTGGCTGCATCTGCCCGCCCTGCGGGAGCGCCCCGAAGACATCCCTTTGCTCGTCGAGCATTTCCTGAGGGAGTTCTCCCCGGCCGGCCGGGACTACCGGGTGGACGAGGCGGCCTTGCGCGCCCTGCTGGGGTACCCCTACCCGGGCAACGTGCGTGAGCTCAAATCCATCCTGCAGGCCGCGGTCAACCTGGCGCAGGGACCGGCGATTTCGTTGAAGTGCCTCCCGGAGCAGGTCCGCAAACGTCGGCCCGGTGCCGCCGTAAAGAGCCTGGAGCAGAACAGCCCGATTCTGACGTTCGCCGATGTCGAGAAAAACCACGTTCTAAGCGTCTACCGCCAGCTGGGAGGCAACAAGGTCCACACCGCCCGTGCCCTCGGGCTCGGGCTGAATACGTTAAGGCGGAAGCTCAAATCCTATCAGGTCCACTAACTTGTTTTGGGGGCGTTTCCCTAGTGCATAATGAGCCTTGAGCAGCGCGGAAATTTTGGAGGCCAGGAGGCAAAACTCCTTGACACTTTAAATGGTCACGGGCATAATCGCACCCTTGGATATTTTTTCGACGTTGTGTTATCGGGCCGATGTTCGAGCCTGCATCCATCAGGCAGATAGACTGAAGGCTGAAGGCTTTCAGGGAAAAACCATACGTGATTACAAAAGCTTTCGGACAGTTGAGTCGGCTATTGAACCAAAGGTCGTAGAAGGCGAGAAGGTCTTGAATGGCTTGGGATTTGTGCTTTGCGAGATGTCTCATAGCCTTCAGCCTTTAGCCTAACCACCTGAGGTACCACGCCTTATCGTGAGGAGAAACTATGGCATCAGCAAAAACTAAGCAGAGCGGATCCGTGATGGTCATCGGCGCCGGTATCGCCGGCATGCAGGCCTCCCTCGACCTGGCCAACTCCGATTTCAAGGTCTACCTGGTGGACAAACTGCCCGCTATCGGCGGCATGATGGCCCAACTGGACAAGACCTTTCCCACCAACGACTGCGCCATGTGAGTGATCTCGCCCAAACTGGTCGAGGTCGGCCGGCATACCAATATCGATCTGCTCACCTATTCCGAACTGCTTGAACTCAAGGGCGAACTCGGCAATTTCACCGCGGTCGTGCGCAAGAAGGCCCGGTACGTCGATCTGGCCAAGTGCACGAGCTGCGGCGAATGCTCCAAGGTCTGCCCTATCGAAACCGTCAACGACTATGACGAGGGGCTCTCTAAGCGCAAGGCGATTTTCAAGCAGTATGTCCAGGGCATGCCGGGCGCCTACGCCATCGAAAAGCGCGGCACGGCGCCCTGCAAGGCGACCTGCCCGGCGCACGTCAGCATCCAGGGCTACATCGCCCTGATCAACGCCGGCAAGTACCAGGAAGCCCTCGATCTCTTCCGGGAGGACCACCCGTTTCCCGGTGTCTGCGGCCGCGTCTGCCATCACCCCTGCGAGAAGATGTGCACCCGCAACGACGTGGACCAGCCGCTGGCGATCCGCGAACTGCACCGCTTTCTGTCCGACTACGAGCGCAGCCAGGGCGCGCCGGCGGTGCCCGCCGTGACGGAGAAGCGCGCCGAAAAGGTGGCCGTGGTCGGCTCGGGGCCGGCCGGCCTGACGGCGGCCTACTACCTGGCCAAGCGCGGCTACCCAGTGACCATTTTCGAGAAGCTGCCGGTGGCCGGCGGCATGATGGCCGTGGGCATCCCCGCCTACCGCCTGCCGCGGGACATCCTGAACCTCGAGATCGAGGTCGTCCGGCGCATGGGCGTCACGATTACGACCGGGGTCACCTTCGGCAAGGATGTCACCCTCGACAGCCTCACGCAAGACGGCTTCAAGGCCGTGTTCCTGGCCATCGGCCTGCACGGCGGCCGCCGTCTCGGGGTCGAAAACGAGGATGTCGCGGGCGTGCTGCAGGGGGTCGAATTCCTGCGGGATGCCGCCTTGGGCAAGAAAGTCGAAATCGGCCAGGACGTTCTGGTGGTGGGAGGCGGCAACGTGGCCGTCGACGTGGCGCTCACCGCCAAGCGGCTGGGGGCGAAGAACGTCACCATGGTCTGTCTCGAGAAGCGCGAGGAGATGCCGGCCTGGGCGCACGAGATCCAGGAGGCCCTCGAGAGCGACATCACGATCGTCAACAGCTTCGGGCCCAAGTCTTTCTTCATCGACAAGAGCAAGCGCGTGTCGGGGCTCGAGTTCAAGACCTGCACGGCGGTCTTCGACGAGAACAAGCGCTTCAACCCGCAGTACGACGAGAGCGTCTGCACCCCGCTGTTCGCCGACACGGTGATCATCTCCATCGGTCAGAGCACCGACCGCACGCACCTGGACGGCCAGGGCATCGCCTTCACCCGGCCGGGGGGCATCCAGGCCGACCCGGTCACACTGCAGACCAGCATCGAGGGCGTTTTTGCCGGCGGGGACGCTTTCTACGGACCCAAGTCGGTGGTGGAAGCTGTGGCCAGCGGCAAGGAAGCCGCGGAGAGCATCCATCGCTACATCAACGGTCTGGACCTGCGCGACGGCCGAGAAAAGGAGTGGGAGCACGTCAAGCCGGAAACGGCGGGCGAAGCCAAGCACGCCCGGGTGACGGTGCGGTGTCTCGACCCGGCCGCGCGCGAGTGCAACTTCCTGGAGGTCTCCTTCGGCTACAACGAGACCGAGG
>JBFYWS010000077.1:0-7877 GCA_041310935.1 Desulfobacteraceae bacterium
GCGGCCATTTTCACCAAATTCGTTCTCTAACAGGGTGTTTAAAAACAAGCATCAGGCCGTCAGCCAAGGCGTGCGGCGTTTTGGAAAGCGCAGTCCGCCTGAGGCGGATGAGCATTTACAAAAGCCGCACAACGCCGGATCACGGCCTCAGGCGCAGTTTTTCAACACCCTGCTAGTGCCTCACGCGCCAGTACGTCATCCCCAACTTGGCGGCACGTTCGCGCTGGGTTTCGATTTTGGTTTTTGAAGAGCTCATGTACAGGAGCTCGGTCCCGTCGGGCAGGATCAGATAGGTCGGCGGCTGCACCTTGCCGTCGTATTTGATCCCGCTGGGCACGACCATGATCGGGTTCTGTGCCGTGCCGATATTCTCCAGATCTTGCGTATCGATTTTGCCGTCGCCGTTGATATCGAAGAAAGGCTTGGGTAGTCTGGAGCCCGAGCAGGCATCCAGGGTCATGAGCCAGGATTCTCCGCCCCCGCCGCAGAGACTGTTGCTCGGCGCGTGGGACACAACGGTCAGAACACCCGATCGGACGATCACATCGGAGACCACCCGCTCGCGGGCGCTCGGCAAATTCAGATACCATCCCACATTGCGCAGCGGATCCGGCTTGGCCCCGCTGCCGTTCG
The DNA here is from genome assembly GCA_041310935.1 of Desulfobacteraceae bacterium. Classification (GTDB taxonomy): domain Bacteria; phylum Desulfobacterota; class Desulfobacteria; order Desulfobacterales; family SpSt-501; genus SpSt-501. The sequence continues at coordinate 634 of JBFYWS010000077.1, forward strand.
GATCGCACTCCTGGGTCCCGGTGTTCTCACCGCAGGCCCCGCCCGCGGTGGTGCTGGTCTTCCAATCCGCCGTCTGCGCCGCCATGATCCGCAGGCTCAGGCCGTTTATGGTGCGCTCGTCGACTACGGCCTGCTGCAACAGCGAGACCGTGCCGGGCAAGCCGGTGCTGGTGAGCGCTCCGGCGGCAAGGGTCCCCACGTACTCGCTGTCATCGAGATCGTCGCCGTAGTCCCAGATGCCGTATACGGCCTGCTGGCTCGTATCGCTCAGGTCGGCTTCGTTCAGGTACCGGCCCGTGCCGAATGTCACCATGTAGCCGTGCTTTTTGCAGTGGTACATCACGTTGGGCTTGGTGGTGATGGGCTGCCCGGGAGTCTTGAAGAGCGGTTTGGGCGCGCCGGCGCTTTTGTAGGCCACATCCCATTGGTTGTAGTCGGTGGAGGTCAGGTCAAATTTCCACAAATTGCCATTCAGGTCACCGGCATAGACATAGTCCACCTTGTTGTCGTAGTTCACATCGACGGTAATGGCCGGCGAAAGTCCGTTGCAGGTTGCCGCACCGGTGTCGATTTTTTTCAGCAATGCGCCTGTATCCGCACTCAGGACATACAACACCGCATGCCCGTTGCTGCTGTCGTAGCCGTTGCCGAAAATCACGATCCCGGCGGCGGCTGCTGCGGCGACGGCATTGGAGCGCACGATGTTGGCCCGGCTGAACGAGTAGCCCAGGTCGGCAACCTCGCCGTCGCTGGTGCCCGTCCGGGGATATTCCCACAGCACCTTCTGGGCCAGACCGGCCTCCGTTGAAGGAACACCTGAAGTAACACCGTTGGTCTGACTCATGCCGGTTACATCCAGCGCGAAGTAGCCGCGGCCGCCTTTTCCCAGGCCGCCCACCAGGAGCGTTTTAATGCTCGCATCGAATTTCAGGTCCGTGACGGTGGGGGTCAGATCCACAAAATAGCGGTGGGCGTAGCTGGTGCCGGCCAGATCCTTGAGGCGATCGAATACCAGGTTGGGGGCATAGGCGAAAAGCTCGACCCCGCTATTGGCGTTAAAGGCGTGCAGCATGCCGTCATTGCTGCCCGCATAAAGGATTCCGTGCGAAAACACCGGCGCGGAGTGCACGATATCACCCAGGCGGGCAAAACGGTTCCGGAAGATCCCGCCGTTTTGCACTTCTTGGCTGGCGTCGCCCCGTAAAAATTTTACCAGGTTTTCCGCCTTGGTCGAGTCGATTAGATACCCGGCGTCGAGTTGGTTTTTTTGGGCAGCGATCAAGTCTGCAAATCGGAAGGGTTTTCCCGCTGAACCGGTATAGGTGGCGATGAGGCGGTTATCCCAGGTCCTGCTCTGCAGTTTTTCGGCAGCCGACCATTCATAACTGCTCGTATCGACGGCTCCGGTGACGGGGTTGACGGTATAGGCTTTGATGTCTCCGGTCCAGCCGTCACTGGAATAGGTGTTTTGAAACATGAGCAGGTCCGGGGTCAATTTCTGATAAAGCTTATCCCCGCTGACCGCCATCTGTGCGCTGGATTTGAGTCGCAGCTCCACATTCTGCATGACCTCCTGCAGGGACTGGGTCAATTCGGACGGGTTGGTGGCCGATAGGAATTTACCTCTCCCGTTGACGGCGGCATGCCAGAAGTCGTCGATATGGGCCGGGTCCGAAATGAGGGGGTCGGGCCACACGATGGGCGTACCGTTCGCCTTGTGCTTGAGGTTTTCGTCATAATCTGCCGGATTGAGGGTGCCGGAAACGCCGAAGCCGATCGAGTAGGTCACCATGTGCTGGTGGGCGGCATCGTCGTAAGGGTTTATCGGAGAGTTGTCGCCGAGCGTGGTGTTCAGGTCGCGCTCATAGTAGTACATGGCGATGTCGGCTAGGGTCCTCGAGTACCCGTCGGCGTACGGGAAGCCATTGTCGCCGTCCACGTTCTGGATAATGGGGTCGGGATAGGCGCCGTTGTAATAGCCATCGGTGATCATGATGGTGAAGGCCTGCTGGCAACTGCCGCCGTCCGCATCGGAGTACCAGGGTGAATCATCGCCGGCGGTACCGTCCAGCTTTATATTATCTCCCTTGTCTAAATACCGGCCGACCGCTTCCAGGCCGGTCTGCAAAGGGGTGCCTCCCACAGACCGAACAGCATATAGCAGATTCAACAGGGTTGCGCCCTGATCCTGGTCCCCCACTTTGACCGGAAGAGTGGCTTGAATGAGATTTCGGTTGATGGAGTAGATCCCGATGCGCACCCCTTGCATGCTGTTGATCAGCTTGCCGACCGCATTCTGGGCGGCGAAGATCCGACGGCGGTAGAAGGTGAACCAGTTGGCGAAATTCTGGCGCTCCTGGGCGTAGGTTCGCGCGGTCATGACGTCGGCCGGGGGGCTCGCGGTCTGCACCAGTTCCCCGGGGTCGACCATGTCATTGGCATTGAGGTCGTTCACCTGGTAGTAGCTGACGACGCCGCCGTCGATGGTAACGAGATAGGGGGTCCCGGTCTGCGCGGACCACACGTAATAATGGGCGTTCTTGATATCGACCGGGATGCTGCCTTGCGGGACGAATTTTACGGCGTCGGCGCAAACCCGGTCGTGATCGTTGTCGTCCACGTGGAAGGTGATCTTCACCGTGGCCGGGCCGGTTGCAAAATAATAGCTGCCGAGCGAAACCCATTCGCCGCCATGCTCGCGCTGATCGACCAGGACGATGCTCGTCCCGCCGGTATGGGTGATGCTATAAGGCACTTTTGTCTCGCGATTATCAGCGGCTCTGTATCGGGTAAAAACCTGGTATTGACCGGCCAAGAGGTGCGGGCTCCATGCCACCGTGACATCGGAATCGTTCTGCGCGGTATGGTAGTAGGTGTTGTTATACGCTTGAACGTCTGAGGCGGCTGTCCATGATCCGGTCTTCGTGAAGACCGCCAGGTTTTCATTGTCCGCTATGACTTCACCGGACGTGATCGAGCTCGTGTCGTAGCTGGCGCTCAAATTGAATGTGGGCGCCGCCATCAGAGGGTGGCTGCGCGGGTTATCGGGATCGGCGTTGTCGAATTGCCCGGTCATCAACACCCAGGGCTTATAGGTCATCGCCGGGTTATAATACGTCTTGTTATAATTAAACCACTGGGTTTTCCAGGCCAACCGCCCCGATCCACGGACCAGAGCGGGATAGGAATAAGCTATTTCATGACAGCCCAGCCCGTAAACCCCAGCGGCGCAGGGGTTATCGAATACATACCCATAGGCATAATAGGATGCATCCTGATACGTGCCGTTGTAGAATTTGGGAATCAGGATCTCCCAATCCATGCTGCCGGAATCGTCAAGAACGACCATGATATTGGCGGGGGCCGATAAGCGCCGAACCTCCAGCGGGATATCGGCGATCTCCAGGCAGGTCGAGGGGCCCGGGGGGCCGGGGATCGCAACACATTCGACGGCTATCGTATGAGCGGCTTGGACGTTGGTGAAGGTGTAGGACGACACCTGCCCCACCGACACCCCGTCGACCAGCACACGATCGATGGTATAGCCGGAATCCGGCTGGATGCTGAACGCCTGGCTCCCGCCGGCCGTCACGCTGACCGGCCCCGGCGGCGAAATGCTCCCATGGGAGGCACTGGTGGTAATCGTATAGCCTAACAGTGCGAAGCTCACCTGGATGGTGTGGTTGGCGTTGACGCCGGTGAAGGTGTAGGAGGAGGGTGCGCCCACGGACACACCATCGACCAGCACCTGAAGCACTTTGTAGCCGGAAGCGGGGGTGAACGTAAAGGTGCGGCTGGCGCCGGCCGTCACGGTGACCGCACCGGCTGGGGAGATGCTTCCATTGGCCCCGGCACCGGCGGTAATCGTGTAGGAAGAGGTGGTGAGGGGTCTGAGTGCTACTACGGTTTGGCTCCAGTGGGCGGCTTGCTCGGCGCCGCTCCAGGTCAACGTTACCGCTCTCGCCGGCGATATCGGCCCCGTCCGCTGCGATCCAAACACGTCATAATACCACGAATCCACATTGTTCCAGTTCTGCGTATTGTTGGGTGTTAACGTGTTATAATAGTAGTAGCAGAAACCATCAACCACCACCGCCCCATCGGTAACTGTAGTAATCGTAGCGCTGGGGGTTCCAGAAAGACCGGAAGTCCCTACGGGTGTCGCGTCCATGGGCACGGTCTGGTTGACTCCCGTATAGGAGATGGCCCCTGCGTACCATGCCCAAGGGGTGCCGTCCAAAGTAACTGAAACCGTATTGGTCCCGGAGGGAGGTTGTACCAGGTACCATATCTCTGACCATGTGGAGCCAGCCGAATCTGTCGTGCGCTTGGCTCGAGTCAGCGCTTGCCCCCCATACGTGACCGCAGTAACGCTTCTGGGAGGGTTGTAATCATCTCCCGCAACGCCTACCAGAATTATCCGATTTAAGCCGGTACCCACCGTATGCGACCAGGATGAGCCGGCATTTTGCTGCGCCGCACCGATTCGGGTTGTCGCATCGAAACCGATGGCGCTGTAACCGATGGAGCACGCCCAAAACAGGAAGAGATTGACAAGGAGCGCTTTTTCCAAGCAGCGGAGCATAGTGAAAAACAGCCGTTTCTTCATACGTCACATCCTTTATGCACACCTCAGGCAGTTTTAGTCTAAAACGCCTTCAGGTAGCCTATCTGAACGGTCGTCGCTCCCCTGCGCAGTGGCGCACTGCGGCCATAAATAGCGTAGCCATGAACTTTGGAGGCCTCCACATCCAGCGAAGAGCCTTTGACAATGCCTTCCGAGAGCGCGATGAGAGTTGTATCCGTGAGCGCAACAGAGGCCTTGGGTGTGGGGGACCCCCCAAATTGCCAGGTGCGTATCTCGCTGTCGGTGACACCATTCACGACCTTGTCAATCCATGTTTCAGCAGTTGCATTACTGGGATCGGAGATCGCTTCCAGTAGTTCAGCCCCTTCCATGGCCGCCCCTTCCGCGCGGTAGAAATTCTGTTGGTAGATCAGTTCGTTGGTTGAAATTTGCACTTCGGTGTTGCTGACCTTTGTTGAAGCGACCCCGATAATGGTCAGCAGGAGCAACACGATCAGGACGCCGCAGAGCACGGCGCCATGTTGGTTTTGAAAAACACGCGGGGGCGGCGGCACAAAGCGCATTCGAAGGGCCATTTTATTCTCCTTGTTCACAGATCCAGGTTTCGGACTCGAAACCGGGTGGTGTAGGTCCGCCCCACTGGTTTGTCCCGCCCCGCCGGCGCCTGAACGGTCATCGAGACCTCGATCGTTCGAATAGCCGCCAACTGGGCGGCATCTAAATCGGTGGCAGGAAACGTCGGCACCAGCTGGCTGGGCGCCACGCCCCCGTCGAAGTAGGTAAATGTCAGCCCCGTCACGTTGTCGACCAGCACGTCGTCCGTGGTGCTGTCTCCATACAGCTCCTGGATGAGCTGTGTGCCGTTCCAGAAATACCGGATCTCTTCAAAATTGGAACCGTCTAGTGCGCCATTCATGTTGCGATCCGATGTAAAGTGAATGCTGATGGGGTCGGCCGCCTGGATCCCAAAAAGGCCCGCGCCCGTTGGGTCGAAGCCGGCCATCAATATGTCTTCGGCTATCAGATCGACCCCGGCACGCATGGCCTCCTGCACATCGGCGGCCGCGTTTTGGGTGGTGTACGATTTCATCAACGCCGCATGCAGGCTGTAAATCGCCGCGAGCACAATGCAGGCCATCGCCATGGCCACCATCAGCTCGATCAGCGAAAAACCGCTCGCGGACCTGCCGGAGGGCGTGCGGGTTTTCGGCGTGCCTGAAAAGAGTGAAACGATACCCGTCATGTCCCGTTTCCTCGACTAATGGATGTCAGCACCACGCTGCGGTTTTGCCCCTGACGGCGCCACCCGACAGTCACGTCGATTCGCCGGGTGCCGCTGGTGCCAAGCGGATTGGCAATGACCCATGTGCGGGTGAAGATGCCGTCAGGGTCAGGGTTTCCATCCGCGTCAATGGGATTCGGACTCGCGCCAGTGCTCAAGCTGGTTACGTCAGGTACGCTCTTGAGTGTTTCCATCTGCGCTCGGGCCAAATTGGCGGCCAGGGTCATGACATTGCCCGAGGCGGTGTTGCGAACACTCCAATACTGCATCGAGGCCACCGCCAGAACACCGATGGAAAATATAGCCATGGTGATCAGCACCTCGATCAGCGTGAAACCCTTGCTGCCCGAAGGCTGGGTGCCTCTGTTCATCTCCAACCTCATTTGAACTCCATCTGGTTGCGCCGTCGCCGGTTACGGGGCGATGATCCGGCCCAGTCGATTCACGTTTATCTGCCGCTGCCCGACTTGCGACGTCAGCACGATTGTGCCAAAGTTCTCCGGCAACCCGCGATCGTTGAAGCGGGTGCGGTCGTCAGACAAATTCGTGGCGGCAAGATCGATCGTGACGCCGGGTTCCATCAGCCGGCTGACCAGCTGGCGCTCATCGGCATCGCGCACCCAGTTGCCGGCGTTGGCCCCCGCACCATTATCCACAAACACTTCGTAGCCAGTGGCCTGCATGTTGACGACCACAAATGCGTTTTCTCGAATCGCCATCATCTTGGCCGTTTGCAGATCACCGCGCAGGTTACTGACGGCTCCCCCCAACTTGGCCTTGATGCTTGGCGACAGCATATTGGGCAAAGCAATGGATGCCAGGATGGCTAAAATGGCCACGACGATTAAAAGCTCAATCACGGTAAACCCTGATGTGCTGCGCATGGTTACACCCTCTGGGCATCATAATCAGCAATCTATATGCCAGGCTGTCATATGCGATTGCCAACACGCTTGCTCCCCGGAGGCCAACAATAATAGATCAGTACGATCAATATGTTATAGACGAGCGTCGTTGAATATTCGGCACGGACCTCCGGTGCTGGAAACGGGTTTTCTGCGGGCGATCTATAAAAATATTTTTACCTATTAAATGTTTTACCAATTCGATGCGTCCATTGGCCGGCCATAACGCCGTTAGTCCTGACGGCCGCCGCGGCAGCGGCACCTTTTGATATCCTTCGTCTTCAGGCTCATTCCTCAAGCGAGGCGGTTTTCCGCCGAGCGCTCCTCACGGCGCGAAGCGCCGCTCCTCCATCCCAGGCAGATCAGCAGCGCCATGGCCGCAAGCGGCATGAGCAGATCCGGCGAGAGGTCCCAGCCGGCAGAAGCGATAAAGCACCCGGCACCTCCCCCGCCACCACCGGATGAAGAG
>JBFYWS010000086.1:0-6125 GCA_041310935.1 Desulfobacteraceae bacterium
GTTTGAGCCTTCTGCGGGTTATAAATATCGAAATGAAATTGAGCCACAAGATTTGTTTTGCAAGGACGATCACAACTCCCTGGCTTTGCCTCTTGAGGGTAAAAATTCTTGTAGCGGAAGCGATCCCGCTTCAATATCAGAATAAAACCCCAACCGGAGCCTGTCAAGTATAATTGTTGCGATGCACAATTTAGTTTTTCACACTGAAGCGACCTCATGGGGTGAACCAAAACTGATCCCTCCAAATCACGCCTGATTTTTTTTTGCGATGCAATATAGTTGGCTTCCCAAAAAGTGAAAATAAGGGCCCTCAGCTATGGGGGCGTTTTACCTTTGACAAACAAGCAGCCTTTTGCAATACACTAGCTTTCAAAAAGCAAGTTCTTATCCATCTTTTGGCGCCGGTGGCCTGGCGGCCTTCGCTACGGCCCTCGTGGACAATGGGGTTTATTACAGCCCCGCGGAATAGGCCGGCCGCGACTTCGACCAGGAAATCCTCACGATTCAGGCGCCGACCCGAATCCCGCCCAAACATGTCATGTTCGTTCCGGCCGCCCTGTGCTTGGCCCCCGTCCGGTATCCGCAGCGCAAGCGGATCCAGCGCGTGGCGAAGGCCGGAAAAGGCCGAATGCCGTCGCGCACGGCGCTCGGGTTCATGGGGAGGACGGCATGGAATTCACGCTGGCATCCACCTTACCCCATAGACACGGAGCGGAGGGGGACAATTTAAAGAAGATACCCCTCAACCTGGCCATTGTCGGGGGCGGGCGGGCCTGTCGGTTCTTCCTGGAGCTTCTCACCAAAGAGCCCTTTCCCCTGCTGGATATCCACGTCGTCGGGGTGTGTGACATCAATCCCAAGGCCGCAGGGTTTCAGTTGGCCCGTGAGATGGGGATTTTCACGACCCGGGATTATCGGGACCTTTTCGCCATCGAACATCTCGACAGCATCGTCGAGCTGACCAGCAGCCGCAAACTGCTCATCGAACTGATCGCTGCCCGACCCAAGGGGGTGGGCGTCATCGAGCACAATATCGGAAGGCTGCTGCGGTCTTTGTTCATGACCGACCAGCGGATGAAGTCGCTCGAGCGCCAAGTGGTCCTGGAAAAGATGTCCACCGACATCTTGATCCAGCACAGCAATGCGGCCATTGTTATCCTGAACACCGATTTCACCGTGGTCGAAGCCAACGAGGCGTTTCTGAAAAAGGTGCACAAGACCAAGAGGGAAGCGGTCGGCGCCTACTGTTTCGAGATTTCCCACGGGCTGAGCATGCCTTGCCCGAATGCCCGGCCGGAACTGCGGTGTCCCATGATCGAGACCCTGCGCACGGGCAAGTCCGCACACGTCATCCACGAAATGGCCGGATCGGGTTTCGAAGCCTCATTCGGAAACATCGTCACCTACCCGCTGATCGATCCCGACGGCACCATCATCCGGGTGATCGAAATCTGGCGGGATATCAGCAGCGAGATCGAGTCCCGCTGGAACGGCCGCTATCAGAAGCTCAAATTGGAATTCAAAAAGCTGGTCCAGGAAGACCGCATGATCTCCCTTGGAAAGCTGGTGGCCGGCTGCGTTCATGAAATCAACAACCCGATTCAGGGGTTGTTGACCTTCACCTCCGTGATGCAGTCGATGCTCTCGGATGGCGCACTCCCGGCCGACGACGTGGCGGAATTCAGGAAATACCTGGCCATGATGTCCGAAGAGCTGGAACGATGCGGCCGCATTGTTTCCGGCCTGCTCTCCTTTTCCCGTGAACGGCCCGTGCAGTCCAGGACCATCGATGTCAACGACACCATCCGGTCCGTGGTGTCCCTGACCCAGCACAAGATGCAGATGCAGGGGATCACTCTCCAGACAAACCTGTCCCAAACCCCACTGACGCTCACCGGCGACACCCTGCGCCTGCAGCAATCCATTCTCAATCTGGTCTTCAATGCAATTGAAGCCATGCCCGATGGGGGCACCCTGACCGTTTGCTCTCGGCGGGATCGGAAAAAGAAACATATCGAGATCGATATCACGGACACCGGGCCGGGGATCCCCGAAGAACACCTGGACAAGATCTTCACCCCGTTTTTCACCACCAAGCCCGCCGGGCAGGGAACGGGGTTGGGGTTGTCGATCGTTTATGACACGGTCAAGGCGAATCGGGGCGACATCGCGGTGGACAGCCGACCGGGCGAAGGCTGCCGCTTCGTGCTGACTTTCCCCCAGGTCGATGCCACCAACGATCGGCAAAAGGGTGCGCCATGAATACCAAACCCGACATCCTGGTTGTCGATGACGAGCGCATCGTGCGCGAATCCCTGTTCCATTGGTTCAAGAACGGCGGCTACACGGTGGCGACCGCGGCCTCCGGTCGGGAAGCCCTGGAGAAGATGGCCCGCCATCCGGCCGAGCTGCTTTTCGTGGACGTCAAGATGCCGGGAATGACCGGGATAGAGCTGCTCGAAAAGATCAAGGCCGAATACCCCGCCACCGTGGTCATCATCATCACCGCTTATGGATCCATCGAATCCGCCGTCGAGGCCATGAAAATGGGGGCCAGTGATTATCTGATCAAGCCCTTCAAGCCCGAATACCTGACCCTGGTGATGGAAAAGATCGATCAGCAACTAAGCATGGCCAGGGAGTGCAACTACCTCAAGGCGCAACTGGAAAAGAAAATCCGCTTCGAGAATATCATCGGCCAGTCCGCCCCCATGCAGACGGTCTTCGACACCATCGCGCAGGTGGCCGGCCAGGACACATCGGTGCTGCTGACCGGAGAAACCGGAACGGGCAAGGAGTTGGTCGCCAAGGCGATCCATGCCAAAAGCCGACGCGCACGCTGCCCGTTTGTGGCGCTCAACTGCGGGGCGATGCCGGAAAACCTTCTGGAAACCGAGTTGTTCGGCCATCAGAAAGGGGCCTTCACCGGGGCCACTCACCCCCGCAAGGGGTTTCTGGAAGTAGCCGGCGGCGGGACCCTGTTTTTGGATGAGATCGGCGAGATCGGCATGAAGATGCAGATCGACCTGTTGCGCGTATTGGAGGAAAGACGCATTTCGCGGGTGGGCAGCAGCCAGGTCGTCCCGGTGGACTTCCGGCTGATCACGGCAACCTGCAAGGATCTGGAAAAGGAGATCGCCATCGGCCGCTTCAGGGAGGATTTTTTCTACCGGATCAACGTCATCTGTATCGGCATCCCCCCGCTCAGGGACAGGATAGAGGACATTCCCCTACTGACGCGCCATTTTCTGTCCAAGATCAGCCAAGAGACCGGCCGGAAAGTCGATCATATTTCACAAGAGGCCCTGAAAATGCTGCAAGGCTATCCCTGGCCGGGCAATGTGCGTGAGCTTGAAAACGCCATCGAGCGGGCGGTCGTGCTCTCCAGGGGGCGTTCGCTGGGGATCGATGACTTCGCCTTCCTGCAGGCCGCCCGGGCGAAGCCGGCCCCGAGCGGGTCCCTGCTGGAGATTGAGAAGCGCTATATCGAACAGGTGTTGGAAAACTCCGCCTGGAACATCACCCGCGCCGCCGCCGTCCTGGGCATCAATCGCGTGACGCTGCACAAGAAGATCAAGCGGTTCCAGTTGTCCCGGGCGCCGCAGAAGTGACATGCGGTCCTTGAACCGGCCATGGTCGCCGCCCGTCCGAACCCCCGATTCCGCCGGTAGCGGAAAAATCTGCGTGGTGGCCATGGGCCGCGTTCCGGCGCTGGCCCCACGGGTGATAGCCGCGCATATCCAGGCTTTTTTCGGGCTGCCGGCCGAGGTGCTGCCGGGCTTGCCGGCGCCGGTGTATGCCCTGGATCCGGGGCGGATGCAGTTTGACGCCGGGAAGATCATTCAGCGCTTTGAGCGGGAAGCCTTCGCGGGCTGCCGAAAATGGATCGGCGTCATGGAAGGCGATCTCTTTTTGCCGATTTTCACTTACGTTCTGGGCGAAGCGCGCCAGGGGGGAAGATGCGCCCTGGTGTCGATGTGTCGTTTGGCGGAAAAAGGCGACTCGGGCGATGCGGGGCAGCCCACAATTCTGGAGCGCTGCGCCAAAGTGGCGCTCCACGAGTTGGGTCATCTCTTCGGCATCGTCCACTGCCACGACCCTTTGTGCCTGATGCATATCTCCGGCGACGTCCATGAACTGGATCAACGGCGCCTGACCCTCTGCCGATATTGCCGGCGCCTGCTTGATCAGCGTCTCTGCGGGCCATAAACCCGTCGGGTGGGAAGGGGCGATCGCGGCGCCTGCCGGCCGCCCCCCCGAAACACCCGGGCCCTCCGTTTTCATCCGGTGCCCGAGGGGCGCGCAACGGTTTGCAAAAACCGCTCGGCCAGGATGTTCCAATCCAATTGGGTCAAGGCGCCCACCACATCCCGAATGCCGCGGCTGCCGGTGGCGGCCAGGTCCCCGTACTCCGGACCCATCATTTCCAGCAGGCGCTGCCCCTCGGACTCCATCCAGCGGCGGCTCTGATCGCCGAAATAGAGATTTTTCAAATCCTTGTGGGGCCGGGTGGGTTCCACCATGAAGAGCCACCCCCCATGATACGGGTCTTCATGGAGGATTTCGGGGTGATCCTGGGCATCGTGGTTGACGGCCAGAACCGTACCCGTGAGGGGCGAGAGCACGGCGGCTTCGCGGTGATCGCGCTGGAAGCTCCAGCCGATCTGGTCCTGGTGGACCACGGCCCCCAGCGGGGGCAGTGCGACCCGCCGGGAGGGACCGAAGAGGCAGGCTGCGAAATCATCCAGGCCGACCCGGCTGCGCCCACCGTGCTCGATGCGCACCCAACTGTGACCCGGGTGGTAGTAGTAGTCCTCGGCCACGAGGTAGCCTCCGGCCAGGACGGTCTGCGGCCGGTGACTCGACGGACTGACGTCCATGTCGTCGAGCATCTGGTCGTAGGCGCAGTGATAGCACTCGTAATTCAGCATACAGATTTTGGGGGCCTCCACCCGCCCGGTCAAGCTGTGACGGCAGGGCCTGTCGGCCCCGGCGAATTTTTTCTGCAGATGCGTGGCCCAGTCCGGTGCGATCTTTTCGGTGCGGGCCGTGGGGCCGATCCCCATGGCCCGGCGCATCCCCTTGTCGAAGGCGCAGTGGTTGCAATCATAGGCGCAATCGCACATTCTGAAATTGATCACGCCCGCCTTCATCCAGATACATTCCTTTTCCAAGACCTGAAACCCCTGAATTTTGGTTTTGGACGACGATTTCATGAGATCCTCCTGTGCCACCCGCCAGGCCTGCGGAGCGGTGGCGCGTCTCGTGCCCCATGGGGCGGCCTCAGCACCCGACGGGGAGGCGGTCACTGCAAGGTCGGCCCGCGACGGTCAGGCCGCACGGGCGAGGCCTTCACCTGTCTCCAGGTCTGAGGGGAAGGCCCGCTCCGGCCGGGTGTCATCGACCCACTCGGCGAAAGCGCAGCGTTGACACGCCAGATTTCGCATGCAGTTTCTGGGGATTCCCAGTTCGGATGCCAGCGGACAGGGAAAACGGGGGGACAGATGGCGCTTGTTCATGGCATTCACCTCCTTCATGCCGGCGGACCGAAGCTGGTCTGCGGGGTTTGCCCCAATACAGAGCAAGCCGGGTGCCAGCCGGGGAAACCATGACCGAATATGAGATTAACGTATTGCAATATAGATGTATTTAGGGTTGCGCGGGAAGCAGGCGGATGGGGACGACGGAAGAGACGGTGCGATTCAAACAGCGACACCTCCTCCGGCCAGGACATCGCCAGGCCGGATTAAATACTGGAATCACAGCAGGTTATGTATGTGTTGCGATTGACTACACCCGGTGTAGCCATCCGCTGCAACCATCGGGACCCCCGCAGTGGATTGGAAACCATGCGGAGGCCGGCCGGCCTTCAGGGCGCGCTGAAGGCCGCGGCGGCTGCGATGGCAGGACTTGGCGCGCAACCTCGGGACGCGCCGCAAGCGAGGGCGTGGGATCGCCAGTGTGGGGGTGGCGCTCCTAAAGGTCGTAGAGGGTTTCGTCGCGGCGCGGGGCCGCCCGGCGACCGGCGCTGCCGGCGCCTTTTTTCTCGGGCAGTTTGAAGGGGTCCTCGGTTTCCAGCAAATCGCCCATCTCGGCTTCGATGGCGTCCGGGTCTTCGCCGCGCT
>JBFYWS010000095.1:0-3368 GCA_041310935.1 Desulfobacteraceae bacterium
GCTTTGCTGAGATTTGAGGACGTAAAATTTGTCTCACTCAGATTGGCATTTCTGAAATCCGAAAGACTTAAATCCAGCACGTGAAGATACGTTTGGGTGAAGTTCACGCTGCGAAAATCCATTCTCCTGAAATTGACCGTTCCGAGTCCAAGTTTAAAAATATTCTGCTTACTGAGGTCCGGAGTGATAGCGGGGTGCTCCATCCGCCACTTGTTCCAGAGCAAGACCCCATTTTTGAGCATTTTGAGATGTGCCTTAGTGGCCATAAAAGTGTGTCCAGTTCTACAAAGAATCAGTCCTTCTATCTAGAAGATTTAATTTCTTCAAATGGTTTGTTCTCGTTTTTTTCATCAACGAATTTCACTACACCTGTGGCTGTGTCAATTACATAAACATATACCCAGTCGCGTTTGAGGCATGTGGAGATTTGGTATCGCCCAACCTGGCTGCCGTTTTGGCCCGCCCCGATCATGAATACCAAGCCAACAACTACCATTGCACCCAGAATAAAGTAAGCTACCGGCTGACTCATCTTCATGGCATCCCTCCAATTCATCCGATTTGATTGTTTTCGGCAATCCCGTTCAATGATATCTCAACAGGAATCAAGTGGCAATGTTATAAGAGTATGCAGGACAGGCCCGCATTGATGCTCCCGGCGATACTACGTTTTAACGCCGTGGTAACGTGCGGGAAGCTAGCAGCGGATGGCGTGCCAAAATTTCAGTCTAAGGTGCTGCCGCCTGGATCTCTTCGAGGGTTTTTTGGAAGATGTCTGCCCCCGGGCCTCCTAAGGCGATGGCCTTGCGGGCTGCGTCGAGAGCTGCGTTTTTCAGTCCTTGGCGTAAAAGGACATCCGCGAGGTTGTTCCAGGCCGCTCCCTCCCGGGGGTGGGCTTCGGTGGCTTGCCGAAACGCCGCTTCCGAGTTTTTCAAATCCCCCAGCGCGTAATAGCTGTTGCCCAGCCCCATCATGGCCGCCAGATTGTCGGGCCAGTGAATTAGGGCGGCGCGGTAGCCCTCCACGGCCGCTACGAACTGTTTTGCTTTCTCGAGTCCTATCACGGCTTCAACGAACTTGCCTTCTACAGCGGTTGCCGGAAGCTCGCCGGGGTTCAGAACCAGAAGGCCCCAATCCTCCGCGTGAGCCCAGGTGTTTTCAAAGAGGCGCAAAGGCGTCCGCTTGCGGGCGGCCGGCCCGGAGTGCAGGATGACCTCGTCGGCGGGGATGTCATACCCGATCGCCACCGCATAGTGCCAGACCGGTATCCATGACAATCCCAGGTTTTGCAAAACAATCACGGGGTGACCGGCGGCGATTTCGCGGATCAGGGAATCCGTTCCGGAGATCACGTAGGCCAGGCGGCCGGAACGCCGGGCCCCGGCGACCATGGCCGGCTGCAGGCTGCCCTTGAGGGAGGCCGTGTAGACCTTTTCGGTCAGATCCGCGGGTTCGACGGCAAGGCCGCTCCAGGCGAGCACCATGGCGAGGGCGGCCGGGCCGCACTGGTATTCCTCCTGGGGAAAGAAGGGGACCGAGGCGATCTCGCGCTGGGCAGGGATGCCCGCGAGGCCCTGCGGCCAATCCCCACGCTGCAAACCCGCGCAGCCGCTTAGAACCAGAGCCGCCAGCACCATGCAGCTCAGACCGCGGTTGAGCATTTTGTACTTACTCAGGTAGATAGACTGAAGGTGAATAGGCTGAAGGAAAAGACATGCGCGATCGCACAAAGCCAAAATGGTTTCGATACGTTGACAGGCGATTGTGTCATGGATGATCATTATTGTCCTTCAGACTTCAGCCTTCAGCCTAAACACCTGAGTAGTTTTTTTACCACGTGAACCCTCATGCCCCAACCAGAAGCATGTAAACATCCATCACATTGGTGCGGGTGGGGCCGGTGATGATGAGATCGTCGAGGGGCTTGAAGAAATGGTAGGAATCGCTGCGCTTCAGGAAGGCGTGGGGGTCCATGCCCAGCGCCTTCGCTTTGCCGATCGTCGCCCCGTCGGCGATGGCGCCGGCGGCGTCGGTGGGGCCGTCCGTGCCGTCGGTGCCTCCCGCCAGGAGAACGACGTTAGCGATGCCTTCCAAGGCCATTGCCCCGGCCAAAACGAGTTCCTGGTTGCGGCCGCCGCGGCCCTCCCCCTGGAGCGTCACCGTGGTTTCCCCCCCCGTCAGAATGCAGGCCGGCGGCTTCAGCGGATGATGTGAGCCCAGGACCTCCTTGCCGATAGCCGCAAACGCCTTGGCCACCTCACGGGCTTCGCCTTCAACCTTTGAAGAGAGGATGAGGCTGCGGTAGCCCAGGCGCTCGGCGCTTTCCGCGGCAGCCGTGAGCGCCCGCAGGCATGAGCCGACCAGCACCTGAGCGCAGCCATCGAAGGCGGGGTCGCCCGGCTTGGGCGTCTCCGGCAGAGCGCCATTTACCCCTTGGGAGACGCGCTCGCGCACGGGATTCGGTATCCGGTCCCAGATGTCGTAGCGTTTGAAAATGTCGAGGGTGTCCTGAAAACTGCTGCGGTCGGGTACGGTGGGCCCCGATCCAATTACGTCGAGATCATCGCCCACCACGTCCGACAGGATGAGGCTCAGCACGCCGGCCGGGTGCGCCGCGCGCGCCAGCTGCCCGCCCTTGGCCCGGGAGAGATGCTTGCGGATGGTGTTGATTTCGTGAATCGTGGCGCCGCAGGCAAGCAGGCTCCGGGTGGTGGCCTGCTTGTCCGGCAGGCTGATTCCCTCCGCGGGAGCGATCAGCAGCGCGGAGCCGCCGCCCGACATCAGGCAGAGCACGAGGTCCCGCCGGCCGGCGCCTTCCAAAAGCGTCAGGATCTCGAGCGTGCCGGCCACCCCGCGCTCGTCGGGCACGGGGTGGCTGGCCTCGTACACGCGGATTTTCTTCAGGGGCAGGCCGTGGCCGTCCTTCACCACGAGCGCGCCGTCGGCAACCCGGCTTCCGAGGATCTCTTCCACGGCCTTGGCCATCGGGGCAACGGCCTTGCCGCCGCCGACGACCAGGATGCGGTCATACGATTTCAGATCATATCGACGCCCTTCAAGCAGCAGCAGATCGTTTTCGAGCCGGAGATAGCGGTGAACAGCCTCCTCGGGGTCGACAGCGGCCAGGGCGGAATGGAAGATGGAAAGGGCATCCTGCCGCAGGCGGTTTTTGGGTTGATCGTTGTGATCCATGACGGTTGCTCCTCTAACAGGGTGTTGAAAAACTGCGCCCAAGGCCGTGATCCGGCGTTGTGCGGCTTTTTACCTTTAGTACATCAATTTAAAATCTGCAACAAACGACCTGCGGATGAGGCGGTGGCGGGAGTATTCGCCAATTCTTTGATCGTGTCAGGCAAAATCTGCCGCAC
>JBFYWS010000110.1:0-10380 GCA_041310935.1 Desulfobacteraceae bacterium
GCACCTGCGGGTCGTCGGCCAGCTCGTGCAGGGCCTGCTTCAGGAAGGTGGAGCCGAGAAAGTTGCGGATCCGCGGGTGCGTGATGCGGCCGGGATTGCGACGGGCCCAGTCGAGCATCGCTGGAATCGAGCGCGGCGGATTCTGTAAGCGGGCGGAGTCATAGGCATAGACGACCTGCGCCATCCGCCAGGGCGACTCCATCCCGTCCACCGGCACGGTGAAGTCGATGACGGTGGTGGGTTTGCCGACCGTGTCCACCAGGGACGTGTTGGGCAGCCGCTGGGTGAAGGGTCCGAATAGCAGCCCCTGCTCCTTCATCGCCAGAAAGTTCTCTCCGTTGATCCAGATCAAATCGATCGAGCCGCCTGTGTGCCGGCCGGCGGCCTTTTCGGCGACCACCCGCGCAACGGCCTCCGAGGTGAGCGTGATTTTCACGTGTTTCAGTTCGATCCCGTGCTCTGCGCGCACGCGCTGACCGACCCAGGCGATGAAGGCGTTGGTGTTCTCGTCACCGGCCCAGGCGTTAAAATAGACGGTCTGGCCCTTGGCTTTTTCCAGGACACCCGGCCAGGCGTCAGGGATTTCCTGGGACTGGGCCGTGGCCCACCCCAGAAATACAAGGGCGAAGAGCAAGCGTTTCATCCGCGGCACTCCTTTTGGTTTAGTTTTTCTCAAACCCCTCTACCTCTGGTGGAGGATCCGGAGAGGTTCTGCCGATCCGGGATAAACGCGATCAGTCAAAATTCGAATATCGAATATCGAAATTCCAAACAAATCCAAAATCCAAATTCTCAAATGTTCGAAACCAAGAAGCGACAGATGAACACGGCCCGTCGTAAACAGAAGCTGAATAGTTATGTGTTTGGGTTATTCGGATTTAGAATTTAGCTGCCACAGTTCGGTACCACCTCATTTGAGGGCGTAACCTGCGACTGCCTCCGAACCGTGGCGAACTCATAGGTGACGCGGTTTCGCAGCCGGGCGGATCCGGGATAAAACCGGCCGTGTCACCCCGAACGAATCTGCGGGCGGTCCAGATCCGGGCCTGCCCACGCGCAGCACCGGGCCGCCGGCCGCCTGCGCGTCTTCGGCGGCGTGGGTCACCATGAGTGTCGGAAGCTCCTGGGTGCGCACATGACCGAAGATGAACTGGCGGATGGTCGCCTGAAGATCCGCGTCGAGTTTGGAAAACGGTTCGTCCAACAGAACGGCCCGCGGCCGCGCCAACAGAGTGCGCATTAGGGCAACGCGCGCCCGCTGTCCGCCGGACAGGGTGGCCGGGTCGCGCTCCTCATAGCCGGCAAGATCGGCTTCGGCCAGCGCCTGCCGCATCAACTCCCGTCGCTCCCGGCGGCTGCGTACCGACCGCGGGATGGCGAACAGCAGATTCTCACCGACCGTCATGTGCGGAAACAGCAGGTCGTCCTGAAACAGGATGCCGATCTGCCGCTCTTCGATGGGAAGCCGCGTCACGTCGACCCCGTTGATCCAAATCTCGCCTGCGGCCTGAAAGGCGCGGGGGAGGGTCCCGCACAGGTAAGCCAGCAGGCTCGATTTGCCGGAGCCGCTCGGGCCCATGATCGTGACCACCTCGCCGGGGCGCACGGTAATGGAGGTTTCGGGAATGAGTTCGATTCCGTTCAACACGATGCGCACCCGGGTGAGCAGCAGGCCGCGCGGGGGCATCGGCCGTATGGGGTCCATCACCCGTGCCTCCCGCGTTTCTGGCGGTCGCGTTTGAGGCGGTCCAGCACGGGGCCGAGAAAACGCGCATGCATGCGGTCGCAGCCGATACAGGGGTTGAGAAAGGTGCGGCCCTTGGGGTCGGTGATCCGGCTAAGCTCGATGAACTCTTTCAGCCCCACGCCGTGGGTGAACCCCATCCGCTCCGGGTGCCCGCCGGTGATCGCCTCGAACTCCGGCCGCCCGGTGAGGCTATCCAGAATGTCCAGCAGCGGCTCCTCGCACAGGTTGCCGTAAGGCAGCCGTGTCTTGCGGCAGCAGGGATAGAGGTTGCCGTCCGGGTCGATGGCGACCTCCGAGCCGCTGTAGCCCACATTGAGAAAGTTCAGGCCGCCGGACCAGTTGTTGCAGAAGTTGTCCCGGTAGCGGGCGGAGGAGAGGCCGCCCGTCCAGGCCCGGCCGCTCGGCCATAGCTTGCCGATCCAGGCATCCGGTGTGGCGCCGAAGAAGCTGTAGACCGGGCCCTCTTCGTCGGTCCATTTGCGGGCGGCCGCCTGCAGGCCGGATCGGCGCATTCCGGCCGCTTCGAACAGGCGTGCCAGCCGCTCCTGGTGCTGCTCTTTGCCCGAGTCGGTGATGGTGGTGTGGAAATCGTCGATGGAAGAGACCGAGATCATCCAGACGTTGCGGGCCAGAAGTTCCGCGATGATGCCCGGGGTGAGAAGATCCCCCGTCGTCTGGATCACCAGGCGCACTCCGCCGCGGTCGCGATAACGGCATTCGAGCATTTCCAGGAGGGGGTACAACACCCGGGTGCGCACGGGTTCCAGCAGCACTTCGCCGCCGGACAGGATGATGCGCCCCGGCCTGCGCCGGAAGCTGCCGTCCTCCTGTTGGTCCTCCGTGTCGGTGACCATAAGGGTCTGCGGGAGGTTGCCGACGACCTGCACAGACGCGGCGCGGCTTTTCTCCGTCAGGGCCTGCACCTCGGCGTCGGGGTAGAGCCTGAAGCGCTCATCGTAGCAGTGGGCACAGGCGCGGCGGCAGGCCCACGATATGGCGTAGTAGATCGATTCGAGCATCGGCTACTGGGGTATATCAATGGACTGGTCCTGTCAAGCCGGCTGCGGCCGCGGGTGCCGTGTGCGAAAAAGCAGTTGCGCGGGGTTTGAATTCTGTGTACTAACATGCATTGCGGGGCCGCCGTAAAACGGCTTCGGCGACGAGCGCACGGGCGGGCCGAGGCGACGGGCGATCCGCAGACTGAGCGATAAGGGCAGCCCCCATGATTGAGGAAAGCCAGGCCGGTCGGAAACTGCGCGACCTGAAGCGGCGACTGAAGCAGGAAAACCCGGTCCTCGAACATGTCGTCGACCGCTTCCAGGATCTGGACCGCATCAGCCGCCGGCTCGGCTTTTTCGACCAGCGCGAGTCCTACGCCAACCGCACGTCCTGGTGGCCGCTCGTCTCGGTGCTGGGGGTCTACTCATCGGGAAAATCCAGCTTCATCAACCACCTCCTCGGCTGCCGGTTGCAGGCGACCGGCAACCAGGCGGTGGATGACAAGTTCACGGTCATCTGCTTCACGGACGACAAAACCGTGCGGGTGCTGCCCGGCCTAGCGCTGGATGCCGACCCGCGCTTCCCGTTCTACCGCATCAGCCAGGCCATCGACGAGGTGGCGCAGGGGGAGGGCCGCCGCATCGACGCCTACCTCCAGCTCAAAACCTGCGGGAGCGAGCAGCTGCGCGGCCGGATCCTGATCGACTCGCCCGGCTTCGACGCCGACGCCCAGCGCTCGTCCACCCTGCGCATCACGGATCACATCATCGACCTGTCGGATCTGGTGCTGGTCTTTTTCGACGCCCGCCACCCGGAGACCGGGTCGATGCACGATACCCTGGAACACCTGGTCCGGCGGACCATCAGCCGTCGCGACACCAATAAATTCATTTTCGTCCTCAACCAGATCGACGCGACCCTCAAGGAGGACAACGCCGAAGAGGTGTTCGCCTCCTGGCAGCGGGCGCTGGCCCAATCCGGCCTTACGACGGGCTGTTTCTACGCGGTCTGCATTCCGGAGCTGGCGGTCTCGATTGCGGACCCCAGCCTGCGGGCGCGGTTCGAAGGCAAGCGGGACGCGGCCTTGAAGGCGATTTTCCACCGCATCGAACATGTGAGCGTTGAGCGGGCCTATCGCATTCTCGGCATCCTGGAGCAGAGCGCCCTCATAATGGAGAACGAAGTCGTGCCCCGCCTGCAGCTGTTTCTCGCCCGGTGGCGGAGGCTGACCCTCTGGGCGGACGGTGTTGCGTTCGGGGCGTTGCTGCTCGCGTTTCTTGCCGGTACCGTGCAGGGCGGGTACTGGGAGGGGCTCACCCTGCGGATCCCACTCTGGGAAAAACTGTCGACGTACCCCGTGTTCCAGACGGTGCTGCTCGGCGCCGCGGCCGCGGTCGCCGTGTACATCCATTTTGCGATCCGGCGCTGGGCGGCCGAGCGGATCACGCGCAGCCTGGCGTCCGATCTGAACGCCCGCGACCTGCAGTCCAACTACCTGCGCGCCTTCCGCAAGAACAGCCGCTGGTTTCGGAGCATCTTTCGGCACCAGCCGACGGGCTGGGGCCGGCGCACCGAGCGCAGCCTGGCCAAGGTATGCGAAGCATCCCAGGATTACGTTCAGCAGCTGAACAACCTGTACACCAACCCGTCGGGCGAATTGAACGCGTCGCCGGCCGTCACCGAAATCCCGCCGCTCGGCTCACCGCTGGATTCCCCTCCCTCCGGACAGGGCCGAGATCTCTTATAAAAATATTCGTTTCGCCGGTCTTTTTCTTTTGTCTTCTCGTATTATTTAAAAATTCGAAGTGAATTTTGTGGGAATCATTAAAAAATAAAAAACAGATTGACAATATCATCATGTTTACCTATAAATTTAACCCGATTAAGCAGCCGCAACTCAGTTCGTGCGAGTGTTGCATGCTCCGCATCAATACTACCTGGGAGGATCGATTCGCATGGTGGAAATCAACTGGAGAACAATCAATCCTGCAGGGGACAAGCGCGTGGTGGTCACCAAGGAACTGCCCGGCTCGCGCTGGCATGAGGTGCTCACCGCCGCGGGCTGCCGCGTGGAGGTCTGCACCGACACCGCGGTGTTAAGCGTTGCCGAGATCCGCTCCGTTATCGGCACCCGCTGCGACGGGGCCATCGGTCAGCTGACCGAGACGTGGGGGGAAGAGTTGTTCGCCACCCTCCAAGCGGCCGGGGGCCACGCCTACAGCAACTACGCCGTCGGGTTCAATAACATCGATCTCACAGCCGCCACGCGGCACGGCATCCCGGTGGGGAACACGCCGGGGGTGCTCACCGACACGACCGCCGAAATGGCCGTCGCCCTGACGTTTGCCGCGGCGCGTCGCACGGGAGAATCGGAGCGCTTCCTGCGCGCCGGGCGCTACGACGGTTGGCTGCCCACGCTGTTTCTGGGCGAGTTGCTCCGGCAGCGGACGGTGGGCATCATCGGGGCGGGGCGGATCGGCGATGCCTATGCCCGGATGATGGTCGAGGGCCACAAGATGAACCTGATCTACTACGACCTGTACCGCAACGAAGCCCTGGAGCGCTATGTCGCCGCATACAGCGCTTTTGCACAGACGCACGGACAGCCGCCGGTCACCTGCCGGCGCGCCGAGCGCGTAGAGGACCTCCTGCGGGAGGCCGACGTGGTGAGCATCCACACCGTTCTGGACGACTCCACCCGGCACCTGCTCAACGCCGAGCGCCTGGCGCTGATGAAGGACAACGCCCTGGTCGTGAACACGAGCCGCGGGCCGGTGATCGACGAGGCCGCGCTGGTGGCGCACTGCCGCACGCACCCGAATTTCCGGGCGGGGCTGGATGTGTTCGAAAAGGAGCCCGAGCTGGCGCAGGGGCTGGCCGAGCTCGAGAATGTGGTCATTGTTCCCCACATCGCTTCGGCCACCAAGTGGACGCGGGAGGGCATGGCCACTCTGGCGGCCTGCAATGTGGCGGGCAGCCTCTTGAAGCGGCCGGCTTGGAACCGGCCGGATGTCATTCCGTTCTTAGAGGGCAACCCGCCCCAGGCATCACCCAGCATCTTGAACGCCACGGAATTGGGGATCCCGATATATGAAGGATAGAAGGATAGCTGGAAGATAGGAGCGCGAAAAACGTTACGGAGTCCTTTAACATGAAGGAGCCGACCATGAAATTCGCGGAGCGTATCTCGAGATTGGGAACCGAGACGGCCTTTGCGGTCTCGGCCGAGGCGGCGGCCTATGCCAGTCAAGGCCACACGGTTTACCCGTTTCACCTCGGAGACATGAACCTGCCCACCCCGGAAAACGTCGTGGAGGCCGCGGTGCGGGCCATGAAGGACGGCAAGACCGGCTACTGTCCGAACGCCGGTATTCCTAAATTGCGCGAGGTGCTGGCGGCGGATGTGGGCGCCTCGCGCGGGGTGCACTACGCCATGGAGAACGTGGCCATCCAGCCCGGCGGCAAGCCCACCATCGGCAAGTTTTTCCAGGCGCTCATGAACCCCGGTGACGAGGTGCTCTACCCGTCCCCGGGCTACCCGATCTACGAATCCCAGATCGAGTTTCTCGGCGGGGTCCCCAAACCCTACCGCTACCTGGAAGGCGAGCGCACCTTCACGATCGATTTCGACATGCTGAAGCGTCAGATCACACCCCGCACGCGGCTGCTCGTGCTGAACGATCTGCAGAACCCGACCGGCGCCGAGTGCTCATCGGCCGAGCGCGAGGCCCTGGCCGAACTGGTGCTGAAGCACGATCTTTTTGTCCTATGCGACGAGGCCTACTTCGACATCCGCTACGAGGGCCGCAGCGCATCGTTCGTGTCGCTGCCCGGCATGGCCGAGCGCTGCGTGATCCTCTACACGTTCTCGAAAAAATTCGCTATGACCGGCTGGCGCCTGGGGGCGTCCATCGGCCCGCAGCCGATCATCGACATCATTGCCAAGCTCAACGTCAACGACGAGTCCTGCGCGAACCACTTCATCCAGTACGGCGCGATCGAGGGGCTCACCGGCGACCCGCGCGGCCCGCAGCAGATTCTGCAGACGCTCAAGGAGCGCCGCGATGCCGCCGTGGACCTGCTGAACAGCGTCCAAGGGGTGCGCTGCCAGCGGCCGAACGCCACCTTTTATCTGTTCCCCAACGTCACGGACGCCATGCGGCGCAAGGGCTTCACCGACTACGAGGCCTTCCGGCGGGCGCTGCTGCACGAAACCGGCGTCTCGGTCTGCTCGCGGATTCATTTCGGACGGCCGCTGCCGGGCGAAACCGAGTTCTACATCCGGCTGGCGTACTCCGGCATTCACCTGTCTGCCATCCGGGAAGGGCTGGGCAAATTCAAAGCGTTCCTGCAGAACTGAAAACGCCGGCGCGCAGGTTGCATCCCGCCCCGAAACTCGATATCATAATACGTTATGGGCGGCACAGTGCAGACAGCGAATGGTCGGGAAGGCGGAGGCGGCGCGACCGACCCCAACCGGTTTGAATCATTGGCGGGAGATCTGTCCGATCTGCTGCAGTGCTGCCGCGAGCTGAGCAACATCCTGGAAACCGACGGCCTCTACGCCGGCCTCTCCAAGATCCTGGTCGAGCGCTTCGAGGTCGACACGCTATGCATTTTTTCGTTCGGTGACGACCCGGAGCGCTTCGATCTGGCTTTCGACCATGGCGGCGGCGGGCGGGCGCATTGCATCCGTCCGAACGAACTGCCGTTCCAGCGCGCGCTTTTCCCGAACCGCTTCCCGGCCGCGCCAACGTCTGCGCCGGGGCCGGGCGGTGCGGCCCACGTCACCGACGCGGGTTTTCTCGGGCTGGGCGCCGTGCTGTGGCTGCCCCTGGTCATGCGCCGCAAGGTCATCGGCCTGCTGGCCCTGGGCCCCCGTGGCGACCGCCGGCCGTTTGAGGAAACCGATCGGTACTTCCTGAGCCAGATCGCCTCCCACGCAGCCGTCTGCATCAACACCTGCCGTCTCTATGCCCAGCGCCAGAAGGAGAGGGATGGCCTGGACAAGACGCTTCAGAACCTCTCCCTGCTCTACAACATCGGCAAGGCCATTAACTACATCAGCGACCTGAAAAAACTGCTGCAATACATCCTGAGCCAGGCGATCGAGATCACCTCCGCCGAAAAAGGCTCCATCATGCTCTACGACCCGGAGACCGACCGTTTGAACATCCGCGTTCTGGCCGGCATCGCGGACATGGATTATCAGGAGCGGGTCAACAACAACGAAGTCCGCTGCCGGAGTTTCCGGCCGGGGGAGGGCATCGCCGGTCGCGTGTTCCTGACCGCCCGGCCGCTGGTGGTCAACGACACGCGCGAGGATGACCTGTTCGTGGGGCCGGATTCCTCTTTCGCGCGTTCGATCGCCTGCATCCCGATGGTGGTCTACAACGAGACCATCGGAGTCATCAACCTGACCAACAAGCGCCAGGCCGACGGGTTCACGGAGCAGGACGTGCACATGCTCAAGGCGGTCGCCGACCAGGCGGCGGTGGCGGTCAACAAGGCCCAGCTCTGGGACATGGCCGTCACCGACTCGCTGACGGGTCTTTATGTCCGCCGGTATTTCATGGCGAAGTTGCAGGAGGAGATCCACCGGGCGGAGCGCTACAACAAAGTGCTCTCGGTCATCATGGCCGATCTGGATCACTTCAAGTCGGTCAACGACACCTACGGCCATCCCGCCGGTGACCGCGTGCTCGAGGCGATCGGTAAATATCTTCGGAAAAGCATCCGGGACGTGGACATTCTCGCCCGCTACGGCGGGGAGGAGTTCGTTTTCCTGCTGCCGGACACGGACAAGGAAGCGGCATTCTGCCTGGCCGAACGCCTGCGGGCCGGCTTGGCGCAGCTGCCGGTGGTCGGCCTGCAGACCCCCACCCTCAGCCTGGGAATCGCCAGCTACCCTTCCGATGCTGCCCGGCCGGATGAGATGATCCGGCTCGCCGACGCCGCCCTTTATGCCGCCAAGCAGGCCGGTCGCAACGTCACCGTCCGCTACTCGCCGCTCACCAACATGCTGGCCGAGTCCTCGCGGCCGGCCAGCGCCTGAACATCCGGGCGCAAGCTCCCGGCCTTGCTTTTCTTGACCCAGAACCGGTTTTCATCAAAAATATGATTTTAATTCGTTTGACTTATACTTGCCGGGCAAACTATAATTTTTCATCCACGATGACTATGAATTTTCGACGCCAAATGTCAGCGGTTATCAACCTGTAAATGAAAGGGAGGTCCTATGTCCGAGATCATGGAGCATGTCAAAAGCCGAGACCCGAACGAGAAGGAGTTTCATCAGGCCGTAGGCGAGGTGATGGATTCGGTCAAGCCGGTGCTGGACCGCAACCCGATCTACCGCAAGGCGCGGATTCCGGAGCGTATCGTGGAGCCGGAGCGGGTGATCCTGTTTCGGGTGCCGTGGGTGGACGACCAGGGCGTGATCCAGGTCAACCGGGGTTTCCGGATCCAGATGAACAGCGCCATCGGGCCCTACAAGGGGGGCCTGCGCTTCCACCCGTCGGTCAACCTGGGGATTTTGAAGTTTCTGGCCTTCGAGCAGGTTTTCAAGAATGCCCTGACGACGCTGCCCATGGGCGGGGGCAAGGGGGGTTCGGACTTCAACCCCAAGGGCAAGTCGGACCTGGAAGTCATGCGCTTCTGCCACAGCTTCATGAGCGAGCTGTTCCGCCACATCGGCCCGGACACGGATGTGCCGGCCGGCGACATCGGGGTGGGGGCGCGTGAGATCGGGTTTTTGTTCGGTATGTACAAGAAGCTGCGAAACGAGTTTGCGGGGGTTCTGACCGGCAAGGGGCTGAACTGGGGCGGGAGCCTGATCCGGCCCGAGGCGACCGGTTACGGCTCGGTCTACTTCGCCTCCGAGATGCTGGCAACCCGCAACCAGAGCCTGGAGGGCAAGGTGTGTCTGGTGTCCGGCTCGGGGAACGTGGCGCAGTATACGGTGGAGAAGCTGATCCAGCTGGGTGCGAAGCCGGTGACGCTGTCGGATTCGGCCGGCACCATTTACGACGAGGCCGGCATCAGCCGCGAGAAGCTCGACTTCGTGATGAACCTGAAGAACGTGCGCCGCGGCCGCATCAAGGAGTACGCGGAGAAGTACCCTGCCGCGGTGTACACGCCGATCGATCCGGCCGCGGACCACAACCCGCTCTGGAACCACAAGGCGGCCTGCGCCTTCCCGAGTGCGACCCAGAACGAGATCAACGGCACGGACGCCCGGAACCTGATGAAAAACGGCGTCACCCTGGTCTGCGAGGGCGCGAACATGCCCACGACCCCGGAGGGGGTGGACATTTTCCTGGAGCACAAGATTCTGTACGGCCCGGGCAAGGCGGCCAACGCGGGCGGGGTTTCGGTGTCCGGCCTGGAGATGACCCAGAACAGCATGCGGCTTGCCTGGACACGAGAAGAGGTCGACAAGCGGCTGCAGATGATCATGAAGAGCATTCACAAGGCCGCCATGGACGCCGCGGCGCAGTTCGGCCATCCGGGCAACTACGTGGTCGGCGCCAACATCGCCGGGTTCCTGAAAGTCGTCGACGCCATGATGGACCAGGGCGTGGTGTAGCCGCGAGCAACGAATTGTGAGGACTGAGGGCAGAGGACTGAGGGCT
>JBFYWS010000121.1:0-8896 GCA_041310935.1 Desulfobacteraceae bacterium
AGAGCAGGGGCTCGAGCAGCGGCGTGATGAAGTTCACCTTCCAGATCCTCTGAAAGGTCACCAGATTCCGCTTCCACACCTTGATGAAGCGCCAGGATATAGCCCGTTTGTCGATCATGTCCTGCCTATGTGCATCACATGAAAAGTAGTGTCTTGGCTCACCGCCCGCTTCGCTCGAGGCGCAGAGACCGCAAAGGGTGAAATACTATTGATGTGCCGTTGAGAGGACGGCACATCAATAACCATCCGCCCTGCGGGCATGTGAATTGCCCGGTTTGCTGTTCCCCAACCTGCCGTCAAGCGACGGGGAGTTTTCATGTGCCGGCCTCTCACCGGCACATAAAAAAATTAGCACCTTTGCGACCTCTGCGCCTCTGCGGTGTGATTTTCTATTCCCTAAGCTCTCGTCCGGTCAGTCGCAGAAACACATCCTCCAAGGTCCCGTTGCGGAAGGTGCACTGCTCGTGGCAGAAATTATCCCGGACCGCAGCACTCAGCTCGTTTCCGCTGGGAGAGAAGAGAATGATGCGCTGGCCGAGGTCGTCGTGGGCGACCTGGTTCGCCTTCAAATAATCGCGCAGGGCCTGGTCCGGTCCGCCGATCTCGATCACATTGCGGCCCGCGTGCTTCAGGATGAGCTCCGCGGGGCTGCCCTCCACGAGAATCTTGCCGTGGTCGACAATGACCAGCCGGTCGCAGAGCCGGGTGGCCTCCTCCATGTAGTGGGTCGTGAGCACGACACTCAGGCCGCTGGTCTTGAGCTTCTCCAGCCGGTCCCAGACCTGGTGACGGGACTGGGGGTCGAGCCCCCGTGGTCGGCTCGTCCAGAATCAGCAGTTCGGGGCGATTGATGAGGGAGCGCGCCAGGGTGAGCCTACGGATCATGCCGCCCGAGAGATCCATGACTTTGGCGCTGCGGCGGTTGGAAAGCGCAAAGAAGTCGAGCAGCTCGTTTGCCCGGGTCCGGGCCTGCCGCATCGGGATCGAAAAATAGCCGGCAAAAATCAACAGGTTCTGTTCCACGGTCAAGTCCGGGTCCAGCGTGTTGTCCTGCTGGCAGACCCCGATCCTGGCCTTGATCTTGCGCCAGTCCCGGGAGATGTCCATCTCGAAGACGCGGATGATCCCCCGTGTCGGCGGCGAAAACCCGTAGAGCATCCGGATGGTGGTGGTTTTACCGGCGCCGTTCGGTCCGAGCAGCCCGAAAAACTCGCCCGGCGCCACCGTGAACGAGATGCCGTCAACGGCGGTCAGGTCGTTGAAGCGCTTGAAGAGATGTTGGACTTCGATGATGGGCGGCATGGAAAAATCACATAACTGCTCAGGTGTTTAGGCTGAAGGTTGAAGGTTATAAAAAATTTCGCAACGCATGAATCAATCCATTCAAGGCCTATCCAACTCAACTGCCCGAAATCGTGTGTATCCACTCATGATTTGTCCCTGAAAGCCTCCCGTCTTCAGACTATCTACCTGAGCCGTTACAAAATTACAACCTCTGGCGACATGCGCTTACCTGACAATCCAGCCGGCAGACGGCTTCGCTCAAAGCCTGAGTTCAAGGCGCGCGAGTCCCGTGCAAGCGAGGCGTACATCATGTACGCCGCAGTCCGCCTGAGGCGGACGAGACGAAGCGCAACGCCGAAATCGGGCTTTCGGCGAAGCCGTCACCGTTCCCTCAAGAGCGTCGCCGGTGCCTCCCGAAACGCCGTTCGCACCGCCGGCAGTGCGGCCACCAAAGCGGTCAGCACGATCAGCGGGAACGAAAGTGCGAGTGTCGCCCAGTCCACGGTGTACAGAAAGGTCCACCCGAACGACTGCCGGTTGATCACGTAGACCAGTAGGTAGGACAGGATGAAGCCGCAGGCAAGCCCGGCCAGCTCCCCGGCCACCACCAGGAAGCCCGCCTCCCAGCAGATCATCGACCGGATCTGGCCGAAGCTGCCGCCGATGGCAAACAACGTGTTCAGTTGGCGCGTGCGCTCCAGCACCAGGACCGTCAGCGTGGTCGTGATGCCCAGGGAGGCCACGGCGAGAGCGATCAGCAGCAGGACCGTGGTGATGGCAAAGGTCTCGTCGAAGATCTTCAGCACGGCATGGCGCAGCTCTTTGCCGCCGATCATGTCCAGGCGGTCGCCCCAGCGGGCGATGAGGGACTCGCGCAGCTCGGCCGTCTGGACGTCGATGTCCCGGGTCCGGTCCCGGAAGTAAAACCGCACCCCGCTCCACTGCGGGTCGTGGAAGCGTTGCCTGAACTCCTTCCAGGAGTAGAAAACGACGCCCCCGTCCGTGCGATAATCCCGGATGATGCCCGCCACGGGGATCTCGACGCGCGAGCCCTCGATCTGCGCCCGGAAGACATCCCCGATGCCGAGCCCCGTGCGGTTGGCGAAAACCTCCGACACGAGCAGCCCATCCCCCCGCAGGAGCAGCGGCCGGGCTGTTTCCGGGTCGCCTTTCATCCACACGAAACCGCCGTGCTTCAGGAAGGTGTCCATGCCCAGGACTTCGAACTCGTAAGGGAAATCGCCGTAGGTCATCTGGAAACGCCGGCTGGGGACACGATCCGCATCGACGTCCAGCTGCTGGAGCCCTGCCACGATCGGCTCGGGGATGGGGAACCGGAAACGGTTGACCTGGCCCATCTTGGTGGTGACAAACAGGTCCCCGCTGACGGTCTGCTGGACCCAGAGCTCGACCGTTTGTCGGAAGCTGTGGATCATGATGACCAGCGCGGTGAAGAGGGCCACGGCCGTGATCAGCGCCCCCACCGAAATGGAGGTGCGGGTGCGGCTGTCGCGCAGGTAGCGGCCGGCCAGGTAGGCCGGCATCCCGGCAAACCGCCGCAGCGCCGGGGATAGGGCCCGGCCCACCCGCTCCAGCATCCACGGTGCCAGCAGGGAAAATCCCACGAAGAGCAGCAGGATCGCGAGATAGCCCGGGAGCGGCACCCCGGCGACACCGGGCATCAGCGACAGCGGCACGCAGGCCAGGATGCACCCCACCGCCCACGCGGCCAGCTTGCCCACCGAACGCTGGCCCCGCACACCGGTCTGGGCGATTTCCATGGCCTCCTTGGGGGATACCCCCATGGCCTCCCGCGCCGGATGAAAGGCGGCCGCGATGGAAATGGAAAGGGTCACCGCGAAGCTGGCCAGGATCTCCCAGGGGCTGAGCACCAGCCCCTCCACCTGCACCCGCACGAACAGGGTGGAGATGGTCTGGCTCACCGAGTGCAAAAGGTACTTCACCAGCAGCGAGCTCAACGGGATCGCCAGCAGCCAGCCGCACAGACCGAA
This sequence comes from Desulfobacteraceae bacterium, assembly GCA_041310935.1. Taxonomy (GTDB): domain Bacteria; phylum Desulfobacterota; class Desulfobacteria; order Desulfobacterales; family SpSt-501; genus SpSt-501. Next base: position 3,297 of record JBFYWS010000121.1, read on the forward strand.
GAGCGCCCCCTCCGCGAGAAACAGGTTGAACAGCAGGCGCGATGAGGCCCCGACCGCGCGCAGGATGGCCAACTCCCGGCGCCGGGAGGCGGCGTTTAAAGCCACCAGGCTGTAAACGAGGAACATCCCCACAAACAGCGATGCGAAACTCAATACGGACAGGTTCAGCTGGTAGGCCTGGATCATAGCGGTGCCGCTGTCTCGGGCGGCCGAGGGCGATCGCAGCTCGAGCTCCTCGGGCAGCTTCCGGGTGAGCTCCTCGATATCGAGCGGCGTGGTCTTGGGCTTGAAGGTGAGGTCGATGCGGTCGACCAGGCCGTAGAGACCCGTGAATTCCTGGAAGGTGGCGATGTCGGTCAGGGCGACCCGCCCGCCCTCGACCAGCGCCAGGCCTTCCGGGACCAAGATCCCCGCGACACGGAACTCGGCCGTGCTGCGGGTGTGCTCGAGCTTCAGCCGGGCGCCGGAGACTGTGTCGAGCTCGCGGGCGAGCGGCTCCGTCAGGATCACGGTGTACGGCTCCCGGATTAGGTCCAGCCAGCGTTCGTCCTTCTGTTCCCGGTCGCCCCGGATGCGCCATTTGCGGAACGACTGGTCCAGGAGCGGGTCGATACCGATGAGCAGAAACGAGCTGCCCTGCGGCGGATAGACCCGGACATAGGTGGTAAGCAGCGGCGAGAAATCTTTCACGGCGGGATGTGCGAGCAGCACCGGTAGAACGCCCTCGGGCACATAGCCGCCGGGCCGCACCAGGACCTTTTCGGCCGTGCCGGCGAAAAAATCCATGCTGCGGGTGAACGAGTGCAGCGAGGCGTACACCGAAAGCCGCACGCTGGTGAACACCGCCGCACCCAGCGCGATCCCGAACAGCACGACGAGCGCGCGGCCAAGGTGGCGCCGCATGTGGCGGCCGCTGAACCACAGGAAGAGCCGCAGGAAGAAGGTCAACCGTCGCATGTCGGGTCCGTTATGGCGCCATCCCTGAGCCGGATGCAGCGGTGGGCCAGGGCATCTGCGAGGTTGCTGTGGGTGGCGATCAGGACCGTCCGGCCGGAGCTCCGGTTCAACTCGGCGAGCAGGTCGATGACGACCCGGCCGTTGCGGCTGTCGAGGTTGCCGGTGGGCTCGTCGGCGAGAATGAGCGCCGGGTCGTTGATGAGGGCCCGGGCGATGGCCGTGCGCTGCATTTCGCCGCCGGACAGCTGCGCCGGAAAATGCGCCAGGCGGCTTTTCAGCCCGAGCCAGTCGAGGAGTTCCAGCGCCTTACCGCGCACGGCTTCAGGCGGCTTTTCCGCCAGCAGGGCCGGCAGGCATACGTTTTCGAGCAAATTCAGGGTCGGCAGCAGGTTGAAGGACTGAAAGACCATCCCCACCACCTCCCGCCGAAAGCGGGTGAGGTCCGCGCCGGCCGAGTTGGACAGGTGATGGCCCGCCACCACGAGCTCGCCGGCGGTGGGATGGTCCAGCCCGGCCAGCAGGGCCAGCAGCGTGCTCTTCCCGGAGCCGCTGTCGCCCTTGAGCACTACGAGCTCGCCGGGGGCGATGTCCAGGTCGACCTGGTTGATGCCGGTCACGGAGCTGTCGCCGAACGGGTAGGTGCGGGACAGTTTGCGGGCGTGAATGACAGGTTCAGCAGAATTTGAGTTCATGTATCCTTGATTTCAGCCCTTTGCACATATAATTCGTCGCTTGGCCTGCCCCATGCGCCGGACGCCTTTAGGGCGCCAGGAATTCCTTGCCGACCGCATCGTCCATGAGGGTCCGCACGTATTCCCACAGCACCGCGGCGCCGTCGTCCACGGGCTGCATGCGGTCGGCGACCTGGCCCCTGCGGATGCCGTGCTGCCGCCACACCTGCCCGTCCGTGAAATAGTTGTGAAGAAACGCCTGGAAGCGGTCCATGGCGTGGGCGAACCGGGCCTCCGGGGTCCGGCGCGCTTCGAATTCGTCCCACAGGCCGTGGAAATCCGCCGCCTGGTCGGCAGGCAGCAGCCCGAAGATGCGCTCGGCCGCCTGCTGCTCCCGCTCTGCCTGGTCCAGCCGGCCCTGCTCGTCGTAGCAGTAGGTATCGCCGGCGTCGATCTCGACCAGGTCGTGGATCAGGAGCATCCGCACCACCCGACTGAGGTCGATGCGGCCGCCGTTCGCATACTCGGAAAAAATCATGGCCGACAGCGCGATGTGCCAGGAGTGCTCGACCGAGTTCTCCCGGCGGGACCGGTTCAGCAGAATCGTCTGGCGCAGAGTGTGCTTGAGCTTGTCGATCTCGAGCAAAAACGCTACCTGACGCTTAAAGCGCTCGCTCTGCCCCGGGGCGAGCAGCGGGTCGACCTGGATCGTGGGGTCGGTATCCCGCATGGCAGAATTCATCCTTTCTGGCCCCAAACGGCGTAGACCGGGTCGGAATACGGCAGTTGGGCGGCGTATTTGTCGTTCGCGGGCCGGGGCAGGCCCCGCAGCGAGTACGTTTGCAACTGGTCATATTTACCCGAATTCAGGAAATATTCAAGCACCAATCCCATGCGCTCGAATTCGTGCAGCACCGGCCAGACCCGGATCGCCTTGGGCGGAAACCAGCGGTTGGAAAACGTGGCGGCGAACACGCCGCCCGGCTTGAGGACACGGGCCGCCTCCGCGAACACATCGAAGGGCCGGGTCAGGTACTCCACCGAGACCGTGCAGACCACCGCGTCGAAACGCCCCTCACCGAACGGCAGGGTCGGGTCGCGGTTGAGGTCGTGCACCACTTGCTCTGTTGCGCGGGGGTTGGCCGCAAGCTCCTCGCCGTTCATCCCGAGCACGGTGAGGGAGTGGAGCGGCAGCGACTGCGGCAGGTGCGAGGCCCAGCCGCCCAGCAGGTCGAGCACGTCGGCCCCCGGCCGAATCAGCTTGCCGTAGAGGCGGCTCACCACGCCGATGGCCGCATCGTCGATGTGCTGCACCAGCCGCGGGCGCTCGTAGAAGATGCCGTCATCGTCCCCATCCAGGCGGGCGAAAGGGTCGTCCGCAAAGAAGTCCGTGGGCGTGCCGTCGGCGCGCGCCTGGATCCCGGGGCCGGTGGTCGCCATTTCAAGCCAGTCGACGGCAGCCCCGCCGTGCTCATCGAATTTCGGCCGCAGCTCATGCACCTGCACCTCGACCCCCAGGCGCTTCCCGGCCAGGGGATGGTTCAAATCGGCGGTCAGGCAATCCTCGGAGAGACCGATGCAGCGGAAGGGCTGGGCATTCTCCCGAAAGACCCCGGGCACCCTGGACAGAATCCCCCGCGGGTAGAACCGCCCCAACCGCGGCACGATCTCGAGCCCGTCGACCTGGCGCCGCTCGACGGCCTCCGGCCGCACGTGCACGATGCCGGATTCGCTCCTGCGGGGCAGAACAGCCCCGGGCTCAAGATCAAACTCGAATGTGTCGACCCCCGGCCGACGGTGCATCGCGTCAACCAGGGGGGGCGGCAGGATGTCCCGCCAGAAATTCACCCGCTGGGCGTGCTGGCAGTCGCGGTGACGGATCCCGTCCTGCTCCCACGCCAGGCGGAATTCCATCGTCGCCAGCGCATCGTCAAAATGTTTCATGTTAGACCTCGTGCCGTGTTGATGACTTTCTACGAATTTGTCAAAGTCCAGGTGGCCACATCATACCACTCGGGACCTACTCACCGATCTGCCGCTTCACCAACCTGAAGGTTTCTTCGTATATCGTTTTTCTCGGCCCTATCGCCACGATGTCGATGACGCCGGATTTTGATATACGATAGATTATTCGCAGCCGTGCCAGCCGATAGCTTCGAAGCCCCGAAAGTTCATCCCTGAGCGCCTTGCCAGTTTCGGGCTCTGATTGGAGTTGCCCCAGGGCCGCCCTCAGCTTTCGCGTGATACCGGGATGAGCACCGCGAATCAAGGCGCGGACATCTTCCGGGACTCTCAGCCGCGTGGCCTGTCGGTCAGCCGCAACCATATTCAATCCAGCAACTCTTCGAGAGTATAAAGCCTGCTCTTGCCTTTGAGCGCTCTAAGCCCGGCCTGGATTTCCTTCATCAACTCGCGGTCTGCTTTTATCTCGAGCGTTTCGCGCATGCTCTCAAACTCGTCCGGACTGATCAGGACAGCGGCGGGCCTGCCGTTGCGGGTGATGACCACTTCTTCGTCCATGCGTTGGACTTTATCGACGAGCTCGCTCAACTTCATCTTGGCTTCGGACAGGGAAAGGGTTTTCATAATAAGACCTATTTTATGGTTGATCATAATTATAGGCTACTTTATGCTTTACGCCCGCGCGCGTCAAGCACCAAGAAGCAATCTCCGGAGGGCGTCCACCTTTTTCACGTACCCCAGGATGTCGCACTTGCGCTCGAGCCCCGAGGCCATCATGGTGCGGACCTTGCCGTAAATCGCCCGCCCCGGCCAGGCCCGGTCGTGCACGCCGTAAATCCAGGCGACCCCGGCGTAGGAGTTGGGGTCGCGGCCGTCGATGAAATAGCGGTTGTTCAATGCCAGCGTCGTCGCAAACCCCTCCTCCGGCGTCGGCGACCACTCGAGGATTTTCTTGCCCCAGTACATGCGCATGTAGCTGTGCATGAAGCCGGTGCAGACCATCTCGCGCATGGCGGCGTTCCAATAAGGGTCGTGGGTCTGGGCGTTCTCGAGCTGCGCAGCCGAATACACATAGGGCCGCCGGTCGCGGCGGTGCTCGGCCAGGCTCTTCTGCGCCCAGCCCGGGATGCAGGCAAAGGAGTCGTAGTCCGGCGCGTAGTGCGTGAAATTACAGGCCAGCTCGCGCCGGACGATCATCTCCTCCAGAAACGCCTCCGTGGCCGCTTTGGGTCCGGGCGCCTTCAGCACCTCGAGGGCCAGGTAGAGCGGGGAGACCTGCCCGAAGTGCAGATAGGGGCTCATGCGCGAGGTGTCGTCGGTCTGCGGCTGGTTGTGGTTCTGGTCGTACCGCGCAAAGCGGTTTTTGAGGAACTCGGCAAAACGCCGCTTGGCCTCGGAAGCGCCCCCCTGGAACACCCCCGAAACCGGGGAAACGCCGCGGTCGACCCTGAGCGTCTTGAGCAGCGCCGCCGGGTCATCGAGAGACACTCCATCCAGCCTGAGCGTGATCGTCGGCGTCACCACGGCAACGGGAGGCAGCGCCTTGAGGTAATCGGGCAACTGCCTATGGATCCTCGGCCGGAGGGTGCGGGCGCCGATCTGCGCCTTGACGGAGGCGGTCTCCACCGGCACGATCACGTCACTTTCCACCTGCACGACCCGGCAGGCAGCCGCGTGCGCCACCGCTTGCCGCCATGCCTTCTGATGCCGGAGGTAGCCGCAGTCGCAAACGATGAGACGCGCCGCACGCCCCAGCTCCAGGGCGACCTCCGGCGGTGAGCCCCGTCTCACGACCATCCGGACACCGCGCTTCTTCAAGGCCTGCTCGGTCTCTTTCAAACCGTCCAGCATGAAGGTGTAGTGCCGCAGGTTGGCCTCCGGGTAATCGCCCATCAGTCCAAAGACCACCACCACCCCGCAGCCCAGCCGATTCGCCTCTTGAACGCCATATTCCAGTGCGTGGTTCATCTCCGCACGCTGGGACTGCTGCATCCAATAGAGGACATAGCG
>JBFYWS010000126.1:0-2895 GCA_041310935.1 Desulfobacteraceae bacterium
TCAAAAGGAAATTGCCATGCGTCACCGTCAGTCAAACCGCAAACTGAACCGTACTACCAGCCATCGTCTGGCCATGTTCCGCAACATGAGCAACTCGCTGCTGAAGCACGAAGTCATCAAAACCACGCTGCCCAAGGCCAAGGAACTGCGCCGTTTCGTCGAACCGCTGATCACGCTCGGCAAGGAGCCTACCCTGGCCAACCACCGTCTGGCCTTCGACCGCTTGCGCGACCGTGAAATGGTGGTCAAGCTGTTCGGTGAACTGGGTCCGCGCTACAAGACCCGCCCGGGCGGTTATCTGCGCATCCTGAAATATGGTTTCCGTAATGGCGACAATGCGCCGATGGCCCTGGTCGAATTGGTTGATCGCCCGGAAAGCGACGCAGCCCCGGTTGAAGCCGAGTAAGGTCCAGATTGGTGATGCAAAGAAAGCCGGTAGCCCCGGCTTTTTTTGTGCCTGTGACCCGTCCTGAATTGCGTTGACACCTTTTTCTTAGGAAAAGGGGAAGTCAGGTGGACAGCGGGATTAAGCGGACGCAACGGGATTACACGCTGGCTTTTAAGCTTGCCGTGGTCGATCAAGTGGAAAAAGGCGAACTGACCTACAGGCAGGCGCAAGAGCGCTACGGGATTCAGGGCAGATCGACGGTGCTCGTCTGGCTGCGCAAACATGGTCGCCAGAGCTGGGGATTGATGAGAACATCCTTGGGCATGGCCGCCCCTGAAAAACCTCACCCTCCCCAGCCCCTGACGCCGGAGCAGCGGATCAAGCAACTGGAAGTTCAGCTCAAAGAAGCCCGCGAGAAGGCGCAACTTTTTGAGGCCGTGCTCGATGTGCTGAAGAAGGACTACGGGGTGCGCGTCGTAAAAAAGCCTTTGGGCAAGTCCTCACGCAAAGATCCGTCGAAGGCTTGAGCGTGTCCCGGGCTTGCCGTCACATGGGGGTCAGCCGACAGGCTTACTACCAAGGGCTTTGCCGCCAGGCGCAGCAGGAGGGACGGGGTGAGCGGGTGCTGGAACTGGTGCGTGAGAAGCGCCTGCGGCAGCCACGGCTGGGCACCCGGAAGCTCCATCATCTGCTCGCCCCGGCCCTGGGAGAGTCGGGCCTCAAGATTGGCCGGGATGCGCTGTTCGATCTGTTGCGGCACGCCCGAATGCTGGTGTTTCCGAGGCGGGCCTATCACAAGACGACTGACAGTCACCATCGGTTTCGGCGCCACCCCAATTTGCTCAAGGCCGGGGCCGGTCAGGTCCGCGCGGAGGCCAGCGAACAGCTTTGGGTGGCGGACATCACCTATTTGCCGACCCAGGAGCAATGCGTTTACCTGAGCCTGGTGACCGATGCCTACTCACGCAAGATCGTCGGTTACCACGTTCATGACAGCTTGCATACGATCCACGTGAGTCAGGCGCTGAAGATGGCGCTCAAGGGGAGGCAGGGAGATCGGCCGCTGGTCCATCATTCCGACCGGGGAATCCAGTATTGCTCGACGGAATACCAGGAGATTCATCGCAAGCACGGTTTGATCTGCTCAATGACTGACGGCTATGACTGTTACCAGAACGCCCTGGCAGAGCGGGTCAATGGCATTTTGAAGAATGAGTTGCTGCTTCAGCGCCCGGCGAATCTGGATCAAGCGCGACGCATGGTGCGGGAGTCTGTCGCCATATACAACGGTGAGCGGCCGCATCTGTCGCTACAATTGAAAACGCCCGATGAGATTCATCGGGCGCCTCTGGCTGGCCAATCATCTGACCAGCCAATTCGTCAAATAGGTGTCAACCTATTTTAGGACGGGTCAGACTCGAGCAATAGCCCGGGCCGGGTTGTGTTGATCAGGGATCAGCGCGACATTGCCGGTAAACTTGTCGGTCGTGCTGCGTCTTCACCTGCAATTGATCAGATATGCATAAGCATGAACAGGCAGATCGTCCTGCCATGGATGTGCCGCAAGAGCGGATACCTGACTGTACCGGCTGGCGCTGGGTGACCGATCGTGGTTTGCGGCTGCAAACGGGCAGCCATACCCTGGCACGGTACCAGTTGCTCATATCCAGGAATTTGCCCGAAGTTGAATCCATTATTCCCGCCGATGACAGCATTTTGTTGGTGTTAAGAAGTGGGGTCGGGATTTCGGCCGGCTTGCGTGCTGCTGTGGAAATGCCGCTAGACTTGCGACCGCAAGCCGCAAACCGCCTGCATCGTATTGTCGTGAGCTACGGCGGCAAGGCAGGGCCGGATCTCGCGGCTCTGGCTGAGCGGGCGGGCTTGAGCCAGCAAGACTGGATCGCACAGCATGCTGCGGCGGAATATCGCGTAGCGTTTCTCGGTTTTCAGCCTGGATTCCCTTACTTGGCCGGTCTACCGGAAGAGTTGCGGGCGCCGCGCCGGGCTGAGCCTCGAGTCCGTGTGCCAGCCGGCAGCCTGGCTATCGGCGGGACCTATGCCGGTATCTACCCCAAGTCCGGACCCGGGGGCTGGCAGATTGTCGGGGTCCCCGACGTCGTGCTGTTCGACCCTCGCCAATCCAGCCCGGCTCTGTTTGCGCCGGGTGACCGGGTGCGGTTCGAGGCACGATGACGGGACTTGCTGTGGTCGAGATCGTGCGCGCCGGACTGTGCGACCTGGTGGTCGATCAGGGCCGTCCAGGCTATGAGCATTTGGGGGTTCCGCACGGCGGTGCTGCCGATCCCGCAGCCTTGGCAGTTGCCAACAGACTGGTCGGGAATGACGCGACTGCTGCCGGGCTGGAGTTAGCCTATACCGGACCGGTGTTGCGATTTCCGCAAGGTGGGACGGTAGCAATCAGTGGTGCATGCTTTAGCGCGACTCGCAGCAGAGATACCGGAGTGAGATGGAACGAGACCCTCTTGCTGGAGCCCGGGGAAATCCTC
>JBFYWS010000143.1:0-5374 GCA_041310935.1 Desulfobacteraceae bacterium
TTGATGGAGGCCTGTTGCCCCAGCCGGATGAGCGGCAGCTCGTACTCGTAGATGTCGGCGATGAGCCAGACCACCGTCAGGTCGGCCAGCTTGTAGAGCGCCATCCCGGGTTCGACCCGCATCCCCTTGAAGGCCATCTTTTCAAGCACAATGCCGCCATAGGGAGAATAAAGGGTCAGACTCTTGCGCGCTTGGCCGGTCTGCTCGAGCTCCCGGATCTGCTCCTCGCTGATGTCCCAGAGCCTGAGCCGTCGGCGCGCGGATTCGACCAGCGCGTTGCCGCTGGCGGCGACTTCCGGGTAGGGGCTGGCCGCGAGCTCTTGCCGGGCGCGCAGGGCGGCAAGGTACTCCTCCTGGGTCGAGACGAGCTCCGGGCTGTAGAGCGTGAGCAGCGGCGCGCCCTTCTTCACCGGGGCCCCCGTGAAGTCGACATACAGCTCCTCGATCCAGCCGCCGATCTTGGGGGATATCGTCGCCAGCCGCTTCTCGTCGAATTCCACCCGGCCGTTGGTGCGGATCACTTTCTGCAAGGGTCTTTTCTCGACCGTGCCGATGCGCACTCCGATTAACTGTTGCCGCTCGGGTGAGATCTGCACGGTGCCCGGCGCGACCTCGACCATCTTGCCCTCTTTCTGCAGGGACTCCATGGTCAGGCCGCTCAGGTCGAGGTCGTCCGCCTTGGCCGGCGCCGTGGCGGAATGGCCCGCGTGTCCGGACTGGGCGGAGACCGGGGCCCCCGCCGCGCCGACCAGCAACAGGACCGCTGCCACAAACGCCAGTGCGCGAAAGACGAAAGGCTTCATTTTGCCACCTCCTGCGGCCTGAGGGGCTGCCCCACGGAAGCCTCCAGGGCGGCGAGACTCTTCTCGTAGTCCGTGAGGGCCTGGTGGTAGTCGAGCTCGAAACGGTGCAGCCGGATGTGGCTTTCGAGCAGGCCGTTGAAATCCACCTTGCTCACCGCATACGAGCTCATCGTCGATTGGGCCTGGAGCCTCGCCTGGGGCAGGATCCCGGTCTGATAGAGCTCGATCTGGCGTTCCAGGCGCTGCACCATGGCCCCCATGCTGGCCACCATGTAGAGCACCTCGTTGCGCGCGGCACGGTAGCGCGCCTCGGCGCTGCGCACGTCCGCCCGGGACTCGGCAACCTTGGGCCCCTGTTTCAACGGGTAGTAGATGGGTATGCTGATCCCCACCATCCCGGTCATGAGATCCTTGCGGTCGACGTTGCCGGACCCGTCGTCGCGCTGGCCGTAGGCGAACCGGAAATCGAAATCCGGGTAGACGTCGCGCTCGGCCAGCTCCTTGCCCTTCTCCCTGGCTTCGACCATCTTCCGCAAGCCTTTCAGCATGGGGTTGGCTTCGATGGCCGCCTGCTGCAGGCGCTTAATGTCGATCGCGGTCTTGTGAAAAACGACAGGCTCGGGCCTGCCCGAGACCCCTTCCGCCTCCCGGCTGAGCAGCCAGGCCAGCTTGGCCTCGAGCGCGGCCCGGTTCTGTTCCAGCATCAGCAGTTCATCGACCATTCGGGAAATTTCCAGGTGGGCCGTCAGGACCTCCTGCTGGATGCCCTCCCCCAGGGCATAACGGGTTTCGCCGATCCGCACGAGGTTTTCCAGGATCTGCTTGTTGCGCCGGGTCACCTCCTCGGCGCTGTAGGCGTGGGAAAGCTCGTAGTAAGCGCTCTTCACCTCCCGCACGACGCGGTTGGCCACCTCCGCAACGTCGATGGCGGCGGCGTCGGCCTCCTTTTCGGTCATGCCGCGCATCAGGCCGCGCTTGCCCGGAAACGGCACCTTTTGGGATACGGAGACCTCCTTCATCGTCATGTCCTCATCCGAAAAACTGAAGTTGGTCGGGAGGTTCACGATCCCAAGGCCCAGCATGGGGTCGTCCAAGGCGCCGGCCTGGGGCACCTTCTCTCTGACCGCCGCTGCTTTCTCCAAGGCGGCCAGGATTTCCGGGTTGTTCCGAAGGGCCTCCTCGACCAGTCGGTCGACGTTCAGGATCGGCTCGGCCGCCATCGCGAACGGGGCCGTCCAGATCAGGATCGCAACCAGAAGGGTAATACGTGCTGAGGTCATGGCCACCGCCTTTGTATATTAAGGTTGGCACAAGGGGACGGGCGTGAGGAGCGACATCGGTCCGAAGCAGGCAGGGAACGGGCGATGCCCGCTTTTGGCTCCAGCGCGTTTGTTGCTGGAAAAATAGATCCCGAGGGAGGCCTTGTCAATCTGGTCAAGGTCTCAGAATGACATTGAATCCAGTTTTGAAAGCCCCGGCTCTCACCCTCCGATGGGTGGGATCGAAAGATAGAACAGGCGCTTCATCTCCCGACGGCCGTGGGTGACGGTGTCCAGCACGAAGCCGCAGGTCAGGCTCAGGCTGGCCAGGATCATGAGCCCCGTGGACAGGATCGCCGTGGGGAAGCGCGGCACCAGACCGGTTTCGATGTAGGTGACGAAGACGGGGTAGACCAGGACCAGGGCGAGCAGGGCGAGCATCCCGGCAATGATCGAGAAGAAGGCGAGCGGCCGCTCCTCCTTGAACAGAGTGAGGATCATCATCAGGATCCGGAACCCGTCGCGGTAGGTGCGCAGTTTGCTCGCAGATCCCGCGGGCCGGGCCTTGTAGGCTGTGGTGATCTCGGCGATGGGCATGCGCAGCTCGAGGGCGTGCACCGACAATTCGGTTTCGGTTTCGAAACCGGCCGACAGCGCCGGGAAGGACTTCACGTAGCGCCGCGAGAACACGCGGTAGCCGGAGAGGATGTCGGTGAAGGTCCGGCCGAAGAAAAGCGCAAGGCATCCGGTCAGCAGATCGTTCCCGAAGCGGTGGCCGCGGCGGAAGGCCTCGCCCTCGAACTGTGTCAGCCGGCAGCCCACCACCATGTCCAGGTGCCCGGCGACCAGCTGTTCGATCATTGCCGGGGCACCCGCGGCATCGTAGGTGCCGTCGCCGTCGGCGAGTACGTAGATGTCGGCCTCCACGTCGGCGAACATCCGGCGCACCACCTGCCCCTTGCCCTGGCGGGTTTCACTGCGCACCACGGCCCCGGCCGCGCGGGCGCGCAGGACGGTCCCGTCCTTGGAGTTGTTGTCGTAAACGTAGACAACGGCCTCCGGCAGCGCGGCGCGGAAGTCCCGCACCACATCCCCGATAGCGGCCTCCTCATTGTAGCAGGGCAGGATCACTGCCACGCGATAGCTCTGGTCGCCGAATTTCATGTGGGTTTCCTTCTACGGCTTCTGGGTGACGCGACAGAAATAATACGGGTGCTGCGGCTGCGGCTCGATCAAAGGGTTCATCTCCAGGCAGCTGGCGCGCTCCATCTGCAACCCGTAGGCCTCGAGGGCATTCAGGGCCGACCACTCCTCGTAATTACGGTAGATGATGAAGAGCGGCCCCGTGTGTTGGGCGATGGCCGCCTGCATGAGGCGGTCGCTCAGGTTCGGCGTCGGCGAGGGGCCGGTCATATAGCCCTGGATGCGCAGGAAGCGCACCTCGGGCGGGAAAAACGGGATCATGTAGGCCATCGGGTCGTGGCCGGTGACGACCACGATGGTGTTCCGGGGCTCGGAGAGCGCGGGCGCCTCGAAGCCGAAGTAGTCGGCGCTCCAGGGCCTGCGCCCCCAGTCTCCGGGGTCGAGGGTGACGAGCAGCAGGACAAAGGCCGCCGCGGTCAGGCGCAGGCAGCGGTGCGGGTTAGCCGCCAGTGCCGCAATGAGCAGGAAAATCACCAGCGGCGCCAGGAGTTCGGCCACGATGATGTAACGGTAGACGCCAAAAAGCTTCATCCAGACCGCAAACGAGACGGCCGTGAAGATGACGAAAAAGCGCGTGACGGCTCGGCGATCGGTTTGCGCCGGGACCGGTGCGCCGCCGGTCGTTTGCTTTTTCAGGAGGCGCCGGACCGCACGGACGAGCAGGACGATCAGCAGTATGTAGATCAGGCCGAAGCGCAGGTCGCGGAAGGGCACCTCGCCGACCTGCATCGGGTCGATGTTGAACCAGATCGGGAAGAGCAGCCAGACGTGCAGGCTCTTGGGGATGAAGCGCACGTCGCGATAGGAGCCTGCCGCGCCCCAGGGCGACTTGAAAATCTCGTTGAAGTAAGGGAAGAGCGGATTGCCGAAGCGCTCCCACATCTCGAGCATCCAGAAGCCGCCGGTCAGCGCCGCCCCGGTGAGCACCGCAAGGCCGAACACAAAGGCCAGCAGAAAGCGCCGCCGCAGGGGTAGCGCCAGCCCGAAAAGCGCCGCGCACAGCCCCACGCAGTATATGGCAAACGGCTGCTTGAGCCCGAACACCGCGCCGGACAGCAACCCCGCGGCCGCGACCACTGTCCAGCCGGCTACGCCGGGTGCGGCCAGCCGGTCCCGGAACCGCACGATGAGCCACACGGCCGCGAGCACCGGCAGGCTCATGATGTTGTCGGCGTAGCTCGTGCCGACCTCGGCAAAGCTGTTCTGCCCCAGCAGGCCGAGGAGTGCTACCGCCAGGCATAACCACGCGTTGTGAGCCGGGCGTCCGAGGTCGACCACCCGGCGGGCAATGGCGTACAGAAACAGGATGTTGAACCCCGGGATCATCCCCAGAAGAAAGCCCACGGCCTTGGGCGGCAGCGCCGTCACCGCGTGATAGAAGGGGATGTACAGCAACGGGTTGTAATAGGTCGCGACATGCGACACCGCAACGTCGTGACCCATGCGGCCCGTGAGGTAAGCGAAGGGGTTGTAGAAGTGGTAGTTGCGCAGGTCCCAGTTGGTATCCTGGCCGATACCGATCACATAAAGCCCGGCTGCCAGCGGAATGAGACCCAGCACGATGCGAACCAGCAGGACGCTTCTGTGAGCGTTTCCATTCACCGCAGAAGGGTTCCCTTCAAGCGTTGTTGGGCATTCGGTGGAGTTAATATAACTAATTGGAAATACTAATGATAAAAAGATAACAACCCATACACCAGGCTCCGGTGCCTGTCAACCGGTAGTTCGGCGGCAGGCCTGGGTGGGGATGGCTCCCCAGGCAGGTTTCATCAGGGTGTTTAAAAACAAGCATCAGGCCGTCAGCCAAGGCGTGCGGCGTTTTGGAAAGCGCAGTCCGCCTGAGGCGGATGAGCATTTACAAAAGCCGCACAACGCCGGATCACGGCCTTAGGCGCAGTTTTTCAACACCTTGGTAAACCTTTCCGGATTTCCCCCCGTCTAACATGGTCAAACAGAACCCAATCGGTTCGGGAGGAGTCCATGAAAGCAAAAGCGTTCAAACTGGTTCTTGCGGCCTTTTTATTGCTCCTGATCGGAAGCGGCGCTGCGTTCGCCGACGGATCGAAACGCTACTCCCACCCGGGTCACGGTGGGTATTACCATCAGAAG
>JBFYWS010000160.1:0-7747 GCA_041310935.1 Desulfobacteraceae bacterium
GACAAGAACTCGTGTAGCAGATAGCCATGAGCCATGTGAACCTCAACCACCTTGAATCCTGCCCGTAAAGCCCTTCGCGCCGCCTCGGCAAAGCGCATGACCAACTTCTCAATCTCCGCAGCGGACAATTCGCGTGGCGTCGGATAACCGGGTGCAAAAGGTATAGGACTGGGTGCCACAGGTCGCCATCCGCCATCGCCGGCTTCGAGTGGGTGGCCACCTTTCCAAGGGGATATTGACACATGGGAGAGACAAAAATACGATTAGGAAAGGTAACTCCTCGGAGCGTCAGCGGTGAAAAGAGTTTTCGCATCATTCTTTATTTTTCCTTCTGGAAATCATCTCTTTTTGATAGACGCATGTCGGCCCAATAGTTATCAGAGGCTTTTAAATTTAGCCACATTTCGCTGATAGTCAATTTGCGGTCCGTCATAAGCTATGGTACACGTTGCTCGAGAGTTTTTCCATCGCCGAATCAGATGTGAAAAGGCTGTCGATGAGCGACTATTCAGTTGCCGTGGTGCGCTATGAGGGGCCCCTCGAATCGGTTCGCCGGGCGGTTGGCTTGTCATGCGGCTTGGATCGCATGCCGTCGCAAGCGAGAGTCTTCGTCAAGCCCAACATCGTCTTCTGGACCCGGGCCGTGCCGTTTCCCAAGTGGGGGGTGATCACGACCACGCGCGTGGTCGAGGACATGATCGTGCTTTTAAAAGAGCGCGGTATCGACGACATTACCATCGGCGAGGGAATGGTCACCATGAGTCCCGGGGACCTGGAAACACCGAGCCATGCCTTCGAAACCCTGGGCTATGGGGCATTGAAGCGCAAGTTTGGGGTGAAGTGCCTGAATGTTTTCGAGCGCCCCTTCAGGCCGGTTGCCCTCGGAGACGGATTTCAACTGCGCTTCAACGTGGATGCCCTCGCAAGCGATTTCATCGTCAATCTGCCCGTGATGAAGTCCCACAACCAGACCGTGGTCAGCCTGGGCATCAAGAACCTCAAAGGGCTGATCGACATCGCCTCCCGCAAGCGCTGCCACAGCATGCAACCCGGCCGGGACCTGCATGCCTGGGTTGCGCGCCTGGCGGATAAATTGCCGCCCATGTTGACACTGATCGACGGCATCTACACGAACGAGCGCGGGCCCGGCTTCGACGGCCGGATGCACCGCAGCAATGTGCTGGTGGCCTCTTCCGACGTGCTGTCGGCCGACCTGGTGGGGGCGAGGATCCTGGGGCATGCCCCTGAGAAAGTACCGCATCTCGTTCACGCAGCCCGGAACCGCGGCCGGTCTACGGATATTGCCGATGTCGATGTGTTGGGAGAGAAAATTGAAGATTTTGCCCGCTACCACGAATACGATTTTCACTACAGCGAGAAAGCCGATGGCATCCTACCGGTGCCGTTAGCCCAGGAAGGGCTGAAGGGGGTTTTCTACCGCAAGTACGATCTTTCCATGTGCACCTACTGCTCGGCGGTGAACGGGATCATGCTCTCCGCCATCCGCCATGCCTGGCAGGGCACGCCCTGGGATGGCGTAGAGGTTTTGACCGGAAAATCCATGCAGCCGACCCCCGGGATGCAGAAGACCATCCTCATCGGCAAGTGCATGTACAAGGCCCACAAGGACAGCCCGGCCATCCGGGAGCTGATTGCGGTGAAAGGCTGCCCGCCCCAACCGAAGGATCTGTTAACCGCTCTGCGTCGGGCGGGGATCGCGGCCGATGCCGGCCTCTTCGAGAAGATGGATGAGCTTCCGGGTCTTTTTATGAGCCGCTATGCCGGTCGGCCAGAGTTCGAGGAGGGGCATTTCCGTATTCAAAACAATGCGCGTTGCGGGTTGTCGGTTCAGGAATGACAATGCGCACTGCGTGTGGGAGCGGCTTCCAGCCGCGATGATCGCGGCAGCCAGCTTTCGCCGAAGGCTACGGCGCCCATGAGATGCCGCTCCCACCAAACCTTTTCGCGCCTTTCGCGTATTTCGGTGTTCCCTCTTCCCCTTCCATTATAGCCTCTTTGGAAGCAATCTGGTGCGTCTATATCCGGATCGCTCTCAGTTTGCTCAAGATCGGCTCGATCCGCTCCCGCTGCTCGGGGGGCAGCATCAGCACCTGCATGGGCCGGTTGGCGATCAGGCCGTTTCCGGTGCAGTGCAAGGCGCCCTCGGCGTAGGCCGTGCGCTTTTCGGCACTTGCCAGGACCTCCAGCACATCCAGCAGGTTCCCGCTGCACCCGTCTGCATCCACGTGCTCGACGGTCTGAAGAAAAAGCGTATTCACCGCCAGTGTTACCTCGTCGACGTCGGCATACCCTTTCTCCCCGCAAGGCGTGCGCGAGATGAAACAGCGGCAGTTAAACGGCCTCGAGGCGTAAATCGAACACAGATCCTCCGTGAGAAGCGGGCATTTTTCGTTGGCGGGCGTCTCGTTTTCTGCAGGCAGGTCCTCGTCCTCGGCGCACAGCTCGGCCAGGGCATTGGTGGTAAGCACCGGGCGGAATCGTTTGAGCCCGATTGCCTTGCGGACCCGCCTGAACAGCTTTTCGCGCTCCCCGGGCGGCAGGGTTTCGTAAATTTTGAATGCCTCCAGAGTGGTCAGGGTGACATGGGTGGTGCAGCACTGGTGGCAGTGTGTTTTGCAGGCGGTTTCCTGGGCGCGAATGAATTCGTCGTAGACGGCATAAATCCGGTCGAGGGCCTTGAGCTTGCGGTCGATTTCCATAGGTTTTCCGGATTAAAGTTTACCGCAAAGACGCTAAGCGCGCAGAGTCGGAATCATGGTTTTCATCTATAAGCCATTTAGCGGCTGCGGACAAGCCGGTGGAAAGCCTCCATGACATCTCCGGGGGTGATCCGCGCCAAGCAGTCTGCCGCCGCGCAATTTTCAGTCGCGGTTTCGAAGCAGGGCATGCAATCGAGCGGTGGCTGTACGATCTCGACCGAGCATCCCCGCGGCCGCCAGCGCACGGGATCGGTCGGTCCGAAGATCACGACACTGGGAAGTCCCGCCCAGGCCGCAAGGTGGCTCACGCCGGAATCATTGCCGATATGGGCTGCGGCGGAGCGCAGCAGTGCCAGCAGTTCCAGGCTGCCGACCGGGCGGTGAACGGTGGCCTCGCGGCGCGCAAGCTCCGAGAGAAGGTCCTGTTCAGCCGGACCGATCACGAACTCCGGGCTCAGCCGGAGGGCCTCAAGCTGCACTGCGACGTCCCGAAAACCGGAGAGCGGCCAGCGTTTGCGCGGGCTGCCGGCGCCGGGGTGGATGAGGACGGTCTTTGAGCGGCGTTTTTCGACAGGGAGGGCTGCGGATGGGGCTGTTTCCGGAAACGTGCGTTCCGGCGCCGGCAGAAAACCGCATCCCCGGATATGCTCCAGTGCGTGCTCGCTCACGTGAATGCGCTGATCGGCCGGCGGCCGCGGCGGGATTCGGCAGACGCGGGTGTCGCCGATGCGCTGAAGGGAGAACGCCAGGGTCTCCGATCGGGAGAAGACCAGGAAGTGCGCATACGGAGCAAGAAGGCGCCGGGCTTCGAGTCCGGCGTTGCCCGTGAAGAGGGAGGCCGTCCAGGCGGCTTCGATCGGAAACCAGGCCTCGACCAACCCCTCGGCCGCGGCCAGTCTTCCAATGTGCTCTTGGCAGAGGATGCCGACCGGACGGAAATAGCGCCGGAGTGCTACGATGACCGGAAAGAGGCAGACGAGATCCCCCAATGCCCCCTGATGCACGATGAGCAGTGCAGGCGGCCTCGTCATTCCTTATTTTCGCGCCTGGCGCGGGGCGGCATCGGCCTTGGCGGCCGCGGGTCCCGATTTGGCCTGTTCAACATGGTTGCGCTCGATCGGCACCGGCTCGGCATGCCATATGTCCTGGTTATATTCGTGAATGGTGCGGTCGGAGGAGAACTTGCCGATGCGGACGACGTTCAGGATGGACTTCTTCGTCCAGGCCTCGCTGTCGCAGTACAGGGCGTCGATCTCCATCTGCGCGCGATGATAGCCGTCGAAATCGGCCAACACCATGTAGCGGTCGTCGTTCAGGAGCAGGTCGACGAGCGGCTGAAATAACCCGCGGTCATCCGGGCTGAAGAAACCCTCACGGATCAGGTCGATCGCCTGCTTCAAGACCGGGTTGCCGGCGTAATGGTCATACGGGCGGTAGGAGGGCCGCGCGGCGACCACCTCTTCGGTGGTGAGGCCGAAAATGAACAGGTTCTCCCGGCCGACCTCTTCCATGATCTCGATGTTGGCGCCGTCGAGGGTCCCGATGGTGAGGGCTCCGTTCAGGGCGAACTTCATGTTGCTGGTGCCGGAGGCTTCGTAGCCGGCGGTGGATATCTGTTCTGAAACATCCGCGCCGGGAAAAATCACCTCGGCCAGGGTGACGCGGTAATTCGGCAGAAAGACCACCTTGAGGCTCTGGTTGGTGGCGGTGTCGCGGTTGACCATGTCGGCCACGTGGCAGATCAGTCGGATGATCAGCTTGGCCGTGTGGTAGGCCGGGGCGGCCTTGCCGCCGAAGAAGAAGGTGTGGGGGTGGATCCGGAACTGCTTGTCCTCTTTGAGCTTCAGCCAGAGAAAGACCACGTGCAGGATGTTCAAAAGCTGGCGCTTGTACTCGTGGATGCGCTTGACCTGCACATCGAAGATCGAATCCGGGTCGAGCCGCTCGCCGGTAATCTTGAAAGCCAGGGCCGCCAGGCGCTGCTTGTTGCGGCGCTTGATCGCATGCCACTCCCGGCGGAAGTCGGCATCCTCGGTCAGCGGTTCGATGCGCTTGAGCTCGTAGAGGTCCTTGACCCAGCCGCTGCCGATGTGGCGGGTGATCAGCTCGGACAGCCCCGGGTTGGCGGCCAGCAGCCACCGGCGGGGCGTAATGCCGTTGGTCTTGTTGTTGAATCGTCCCGGGTACATCTCGTCAAAATTCTTGAGTTCCTTTTCCCGCAGCAGACGGGTGTGCAGGGCGGCGACCCCGTTGACCGAGTGCGATCCGACGATGGCGAGGTGGGCCATGCGCACGCGTTTTTCAGGCCCCTCCTCGATGATCGACATGTCACGCTTGCGATCGCCGTCGTGCATGAAGCGGATGGAGACATCCTTCATAAAGCGCCGGTTGATTTCGAAAATGATCTCCAGGTTCCGGGGCAGGAGCCGGCCGAACATCGAGACCGGCCATTTTTCCATGGCCTCCGACAAGAGGGTGTGATTCGTGTAGGCGCAGGTGCGGGTGGTCAGATCCCAGGCCTTCTCCCAGGTGAGGCCGTAGCTGTCCAGGAAAAGACGCATGAGCTCGCTGACGGCGAGCGAGGGGTGCGTGTCGTTCATCTGGAGCGCGACCTTGTCGGGGAAGGCGTCGAACTCCTGGTGGTTCACGAGGTAGCGCCGGATGATGTCCTTGATCGAGCAAGACACGAAGAAGTACTGTTGTTTCAGTCTCAGTTCGCGGCCCTCGTAGAACTCGTCGCTGGGGTAGAGCACTTTGGAGATATTTTCGGAGATGTTTTTCTCCTCCACGGCCTTGAGGTAGTCCCCGTGCTGAAAGTAGTTCAAATCGAACTCGTTGGAGGCGCGGGCCGACCACAACCTCAAGGTGTTCACCGTGTTGTTGCCGTAGCCGGCAATCGGGATGTCATAGGGGATGCCCACGACGTCGCTCGTGTCGACCCACTCGCTTTTGAGACTGCCATCCGGTAGCTTGGTCTGCTTGACCCGTCCGTAAAAGTGGGCGGTGTAGATGATCTCGGGGTGCGAGATCTCCCAGGGGTTGGCATAGCGGAGCCAGTTTTCGGGCAGCTCCACCTGGCCCAGGTTGCGGATCTCCTGGTCGAAGATCCCGAACTCGTAGCGGATGCCATATCCGATGGCCGGGATCTCCAGGGTCGCCAGGGAGTCCAGGAAGCAGGCGGCCAGGCGGCCTAAGCCGCCGTTGCCAAGCCCCATGTCGGGCTCCTCGGCCGCAAGCTCCTCCAGATCGATGGAGAGTTCCTCCATGGCCTTGCGGCTTTCCGCGTACATGTCCAAATTGATGAGGTTGTTGATGAGCACGCGGCCCATGAGGTATTCGGCGGACAGGTAATAGACCCGCTTGACGCTGTCGGTATAGTATTTCTGCTGGGTCTTGATCCAGCGTTCGATCAGCCGGTCGCGGGCGGAGAGGGACAGGGAGAGGTAGAGGTCACGGTTGGTGGAGGTGTGCTGGTCCTTGGACAGCGAATATTGCAGGTGGCTGGCGAAGGAAAGCTGAATGCTCTGGGCGTCCAGTCCTTTGCGGAAAGTGCCCCACGACTGGAAGAGTTTGCTCTTCTTCATGAAAATCTCCTTGAAGTGCAGAAACGGCGGAGGCGCTGTTTCTGATCAGAGTGATGCCTCGGGAAAGGATAAGGGGCCATTCTTAAAAGAAAATTTTATCATGGCGATGGCTGCGAGTCAAATTCTTACAGTCCGAATCCGGTTGTGCGGGGGGGCGATATGATCTAAGATGACCCCGCAGAACAAAGATCCTCCAACCCTCTTGATGAGCGAGTAAAAACCCATGGCAGAACCCGTTGAACCGTCATCCGCCGCCTGGCCCGCGGTTGAGATATCCCCGCGTGCCGCCAAGAAGATAGCCTCCGGCGTTTTGTGGATCTATTCGAACGAGGTCGAGAGCCGGGACGAGCAGCCGGCGGCCGCCTACCTGTGCCGCTTCATGCGCAACGGCCGGGCGGTTGCGGCCGGCTACTTCAACAAGCACTCCCTGATCGCAGGCCGGGTGCTCACCTTCGGCGATGCGCCGGACCTCGAGCGACTGGTCACCCGGCGGCTGCGGGAGGCCTTTGCGCGGCGGGCGCCGGGCGTTGCCGGCGGCGCAGCACGGCTGGTCTTCTCGGAGGCGGACCTGCTCCCTGGGCTCGTGCTCGACTACTACCCGCCCGATGCCGTCCTGCAGAGCGGTACGGCCGGCATGGATCTTCTGCTGCCGATCCTGGAGGGCTGCGTGCCGCACCTGATCGAAGAGGTGTTCGGCCATAAGCTGCAGGGGCTGGTGCTGCGCTGCGATGGGGGTGTCCGCCGGCTGGAGGCGGCCGAGATGTTCAGCCGGGTGTGCTTCGGAGACCGGGAGCGCCTGTCCCAGGCGACCGTCGACGAACACGGCGTGCGGGTTGTCGCCGATCTCGTCGGCGGCCAAAAGACCGGCTTCTTCCTCGACCAACGGGACAACCGCCTGTTCTTGGGCAGCCGGGTTCGGCAGATGCCCGGCGCCCGCGTGCTGGATCTCTTCTGCTACTCCGGGGGATGGGGGCTGCGGACGCTGCGGGAAGGCGCCGGGCACGTGACCTTCGTCGACCAGAACCGCGAGGCCCTGCAGCTGCTCGAAAAGGGTCTAGCCGCCAACGCGGTCCCGCCGGAGGCCGCCGAGCCCGTCCGGGCGGATGTCTTCGACTTCCTCGCCCGCGATCAGGCGCTCTATGACGTGGTCGTGGCGGACCCGCCGGCGTTCGTCAAATCCCGGAAGAACCTGGCCCAGGCGATCAAGGCCTATCAGAAGCTCAACCGACTGGCCTGGCGCCGGGTCAGGCCCGGCGGGCTGCTGATCACGTGCAGCTGCAGTCATCACCTGGCCGATGACGATTTTCTCAACCTGCTGGCCGCCGCCGTCGCCCGGGAGGAGGGACTGGCCCAAATCGTCCACCGGGGCGGGCAGGCCGCAGACCATCCGGCCCTGTTGTCCATGCCCGAGACCGCTTACCTCAAGTGCGTCGGGCTACTGAA
>JBFYWS010000185.1:0-2708 GCA_041310935.1 Desulfobacteraceae bacterium
TGACCGCCTGCGCGGCGGCGCGGATCCGGGTGATGGTCTCGGCATGGCCGGAGAAGTCGCCGTGGGAGAAATTGAGGCGGGCCACGTTCATCCCCGCCAGGATCAGCTGCTGCAATACGGCCGGGGAATCCGAGGCCGGGCCGATGGTGGCCACGATCTTGGTCTTGTTCAGGGGAAACGGCATGGGATTCTCCTCACGCAATGGCGCCGCTTTGATTGAAGCCGTGGGGTTGCGACTCAGCAATCTAAAAACACTTATAACTACGAAATGCGCGAAATACGCTAAAGTACGCAACTGCTCAGGAGTTTAGGCTGAAGGCTAAAGGGTAATAATGATCGCGCATGTCGTTACATTCCACTGAAGTCGAGTTTTTTTCTGTGGGAGCGGCATCTTGCCGCGATGATCGTGGCTGGAAGCCACTCCCACAGGGACCTTAATTGCCGATAGGATGGCGCCGTGTGCCACAACCTGCTTTCAAGTAGGTCGCTTCCCAAATTCCCCCAACCCCCTTTGATAAAGGGGGAGTAAGAGGATCCCGGCGTCTCTCTCCCTTTGGAAAAGGGGGCCGGGGGAATTTCGTTCCACGCAGTAGCGTGGCTTCACCTTTTAGCGTCTTTCGCGTATTTCGTAGTTCCCTTACGACGTGTGTTGGAATGATCGCCTCCAGCGGGTTCACTGCAGGTCGAGATACTCCATGATCCCCGCGCCGTAGCGGGCCTTGAAAGCGTTGTCGGCCTTCTGCACCGGGTTGGCCCCCAGGAATTTGAGCTGCGCGGCCAGCTGCTGCGCGCGAATGGTGCGGTCGCCGACCGTCTTCAGGCGCGCGATCTCCTCCTCGATCTCGAAGTAGCGCATCTTGTCCATGAGCGGCAGCTGCCAGAACAGCAGGAAGCCGCGCTCCGGAAAATCGATACCGATCAGGCGGTAGCAGTAGCGCATGAAGGTCCGTTCGAGCCGCTCGCGGATGTCGACGAGCGCCTGCTTGGCGGCGTCGAGGTCCTGGCGCGCGCCGGGCTTGCCGATCACCTCGAAATACATCTTGATCTTGGGTTCGGTGCCGGAGGGTCGCACCGTGACGCGCAGGCCGGTCGTCTCGGCCGCATTTTGCAGGTGCAGGATGATGACGTTGCGGGCCGAGGTGTCGGTCTCCGAGAGGTGCGGCGACGGCGCGCCCTCCCAGCGGTCGATTTTGCCGGTCACGGCGAATGC
The DNA here is from genome assembly GCA_041310935.1 of Desulfobacteraceae bacterium. Lineage (GTDB taxonomy): Bacteria > Desulfobacterota > Desulfobacteria > Desulfobacterales > SpSt-501 > SpSt-501. Next base: position 1,211 of record JBFYWS010000185.1, read on the forward strand.
GCCGATCGCATCCACGGGCTCGTTGCGGAAGTGGTCCATCATGGCCGCGATCTGCTCCATGCCCTTGGCCCCGAGCAGACGGATCTCGGTGAGATAGTTGTGGCAGTAGCCGTAGGCGGCGTAGACATCGTCGAGGGCGTCCACCAACGTCCGACCCTGCTGTGTCAGCTCAGCGGCATACTCGGCGATCCACACCGCGGCACTCGCCGCGTCCTTGTCGCGCGCGTAGGCCCCGGTGAGGTAGCCGTGGCTCTCCTCGCACCCGAAAATGAAGTCGGCCATGCGGCCTTCGGCCGCGAGCGTGTTCATCTCCTCGCCGACATACTTGAAGCCGACGAGCAGGTCGCCGATGCAGCGGATGCGGTTCTCGCGCGCCATCTTGTCGATCAGGGCCGTGGTGACATCGGTCTTGATGATGGTGCTGCCGGCGCTGAGCGTCCCGGCCGCCCGCAGCTTGGACAGGGCGTAGTCGGCAAGGAGGACGGCGATCTCGTTGCCGGTCAGAAACTTCCAGTCACCGCCGTGGTTCACCATGATGCCGATGCGGTCTGCGTCCGGGTCGGTGCTGAGCAGGATGTCGGCTCCGGACTGGCGGGCGAAGGGCAGCGTGGCGCCGAAGGACTCCACCACCTCCGGGTTGGGGATGTTGAAGGTCACGTTTTCGAACGCACCGCTCAGGTTGGAGGTGCGGGGGCACAGGCTCACCTTGAACCCGAGCTGTTGCAGCACCGGGTAGACCGTGGTCAGGCCGGTGCCGTGCAGCGGGGAATACACGATGGAAAGGTCCCGCGCCGCCGAGAGGGAGACCGCGCGCACGGCCGCGTGGTAGGCGCGGTCGATCTCCGCGCCGACGAAGACGACGAGGCCCTGACCGCAGGCGTCATCGAAGGCCAGGCGCCGGATCTGCCGGACGTTCGTCGCGACCTCGTCCACCAGGGCCTGGTCGTGGGGCGGGATGAGCTGGCCGCCGTGCTCGTCGTAGACCTTTTTGCCGTTGTCGGTCGGCAGGTTGTGGCTGGCACTGAACATGTCGCCGGAGACGGCCTTCAGGTACCGGATGGCGAAGGAGAGCTCCGGCGTGCTGCGGGTGGTCTTGAACAGGAGCACCCGGATCCCGTTGGCGGTGTAGACTTCGGCCGCGGCCCGGGCCAGCGCCCACCCGTCGAGGTCCTTGACCGGGTTGGGCCGGTCGTCGGCGTAGATGCCCTTCTGGGTGTATTTTCGCACGTCGAAGGCCATCACCACCCCGCGCTGCTTCGCCGCCTCCCCGTACTGCTTGAGCAGGAACTGGGAGTGCCCCTGGGCCGAGGCCTGGATGGCCCAGGCGTTGATGCGGTTGGGGCCGATGCCGACCGGGCCTCGGCGGCCCCCGGTCCCGAAGGGGATCACCTGGTAGAACGAATCCAGCAGGACCTCCCACTTGCCGGCCTCGATCAGGTACCGGATCTGCGGCACGTATTCCGCGAAGGCGGGGTCGGTCAGCCAGGTGCGCAGGTGG
>JBFYWS010000189.1:0-3604 GCA_041310935.1 Desulfobacteraceae bacterium
CCGGGGCGAAACGGTTGTGACCGCCGATGTGGCGCGGGGCGTGATCCACATCCGGGCCGGTGCAACGGCGGAGGAGATCCCCTTCACGCTTTCCGATTTCGACCGCCAACTCGTCGAGGCCGGCGGGTGGCTGGAATATGCGGACGCTCGCTACTAGCAGGGTGTTGAAAAACCGCGCTGAAGGCCGCGATGGATGGGGCAGAGGGAACGTAAATCGGGAAGATAGACTGAAGGAAAAGAAATGCACAATCGCAATTGTCCTTCAGTCTTCAGCCTCAACACCTGAGTCGCTAAACACTTTCGCGTATTTCGCGCTTTTTGTAGTTAAAAGTGGTTTCAGATAGCGGAATAGCAACCTTTGAATTTTGAAATGCCCAAGGGGGCGCGGGATGAAAAAAGTCGCTATATTGGCCGGCGACGGCATCGGGCCGGAGGTGATGCGGGAGGCCGTCAAGGTCCTCGATGCGGTGCAGAAACGCTTTGGGCTGCGGATCGGGACCGAATGCGCGGACGTCGGCGGCGGCGCCATCGACCGGCATGGGACAGCACTGCCCGCTGCGACGCTGGCGCTCTGCGCGACGAGCGACGCCATCCTCTTCGGCTCGGTGGGCGGCCCGCAGTGGGAGTCGCTCCCGCCCGACCAGCAACCCGAGCGGGCCTCGCTGCTGCCCCTCCGGCGCCGGTTCAACCTGTTCTGCAACCTTCGCCCGGCGCGGATTTTCAAAGGCCTCGCCGCCGCCAGCCCGCTCAAGCCGCAGATCGTCGGCGACGGTTTTGACATCCTGTGCGTGCGCGAGCTGACCGGCGACATCTACTTCGGCCGGCCGCGGGGCCGCGAGGGCAGCGGCCCCGAAGAGCGCGCCTTCGACACCATGGACTACCGGCGCCTGGAAATCGAGCGCATCGCGCGCGCGGCCTTCGCGCTGGCCCGGGGCCGGCAGCAAAGGCTGACCTCCGTGGACAAGGCCAACGTGCTGGCGACCAGCCTGTTCTGGCGCGAAATCGTGAGCGCGGTGGGCGCAGAGTTCAGCGATGTGGCGCTGACCCACATGTACGTGGACAACGCCGCCATGCAGCTCATCAAAAACCCGCACCAGTTCGACGTGCTGCTGTGCGGCAACCTGTTCGGCGACATTCTCTCCGACGAGTGCGCCATGCTGACGGGCTCCCTGGGGCTGCTGCCTTCCGCCAGCATCAACGAGACGCACTTCGGACTCTACGAGCCGGCCGGCGGCTCCGCCCCGGACATCGCCGGCAAGGGCATCGCCAACCCGATCGCCCAGATCCTCTCGGCCGCCATGATGCTGCGCATCAGCCTGGGCGCCGAGGCGGCGGCGGATGCGGTCGAAAAAGCGGTGGCCGACGCGATTGCCGAAGGCGTCCGCACCGCCGACATCGCCCTCCCCGGGCAGACGGTGATCGGCACGGCCGCGATGGGGGATGCGATCGTCGATCGGATCACTCTTCCGGCGCGCTGACCGTGTTTCGAATCGCACCAATCGTGTCGATCCGGCACTCGACGACACTGCCGGGCTGAAGCGTCAGCGGCGGGTTCCTGAAAAACCCGACACCGGAGGGGGTGCCGGTGGCGATGATGTCGCCCGGCAGCAGAGTGATGTCCTCGCTGATGAATTCGATGATGGCGGGGACATCGAAGATCAGGTGACGGGTGCTGTCCTGCTGCATCACGACGCCGTCCACCGCCGCACTCAGCGCGAGATCGCCGGCATCGCCGATCTCGTCGGCGGTCACCAACGCCGGCCCCAGCGGCGCAAAGGTGTCGAAGGATTTCCCGCGAAACCACTGCGGGTCCGCGAACTGGGCCTGCCGCGCCGAGACGTCGTTCATGACCGCATATCCCGCGATGCAGGCAAACGCCTCCGCACGCCGGACCCGCTTGGCTTCGCGGCCGATGATCACCGCCAGTTCCACTTCCCAATCGACCTGCCCGCTGCTTCTCGGCAGCACGATCGGGTCAAAGGGGCCGTTCAGGGTGTTGGGGGTTTTGGCGAAAAGAATCGGCCGCTCGGGCGCCTTGAACCCGCCCTCCGCCCCGTGGGTGGCGTAGTTGATGCCCAGGCAGATGATCTTCGAGGGCCGTGCCACTGGGCAGCCGAGGCGCACGCCCATCACCGCGCCCGGGTCATTGACCCCGGCGATCCTTTCCAGCCACCCGTCCCGGAAGAAGGGTTCGCCGATGTCCGGGATGGTGGGGAAAAAACGGCGCAGGTCGACGATCCGGCCGTCGCGCCAGATTCCGGGTTTTTCCTGGCCCCGCGGGCCGAAACGCACCAGTCGCATGTCTCACTCCTCGCGTGAAAATTCGGTAGCTACTCAGTTGAATAGACTGAAGGCAGATAGCCTGAAGGAAAAGACGTGCGCGATCACAATTGCCTTTCAGCCTTCAGCCTAACCACCTGAGCCGTTAGGCGCTTTCGTGGATTTCGCGCATTGCGCAGTTAAACGTGACTCCCGGTAGCTGAGTCGTAACTGAAAAATGCGGCTCAATCGCCGTCATCCCGCGACGTTCGACCCTGTTCGTAGCGGTGCTTGCCGTACCAGTCGATCTGCCGGCAGATGCCCCGGATGATCTGCGTCTCCTTCGCCCGCAACTGCATGCGGGTGCCGAAGTGCCGCAGGTTGTTCATGAAGTGGTCGGGATTGGCCGGATTGATGAAACAGATGCGCCGCAGCACGTCCTGCAACTGCGCGTACATGGCGTCGAGCTCGAAGCGGTTGGCCAGACGCGGCGCGAACTCCTGGGGCGGATCGATGCCGCAGCGGAAAAGCTCGTAGCAGATGACCATGACCGCCTGGGCGAGATTCAGCGAGGAGAAGTCCGCCGTGGGGATCGTGGCCAGCGTGTGGCACAAACGCAGGTCTTCATTGGTCAGGCCGCGGTCCTCGGGCCCGAAGAGGATCGCGATGCGGTTTTCGGCCGAGAGGGGCACCAGCATCTCCGCCAACCGGGCCGGGCTGCCGACGACCTGCCGCTCACCGCCCAGGCGGGCGGTGGTGCCCACGACATAGCTGAACTCCCGCAGCGCTTCGGGCAGGCCGGCGTAGACCTCCATCTCTTCCACCACGTCCAAGGCGGCGTGGGTGGCCATCTTGCAAACCCGGGTCAGGTCGCACCGGGGCGGGTTCACGAGGATCAGTCGGCTGAGACCCATGTTGCACATGGCGCGGGCGGCCGCCCCGATGTTTTCGGAGATGTTCGGCTGAACCAGGACAATGGCGATGTTCGCCGGGTTGACCTTGGCCGCCATCAGGCAAGAATTTCAAACCGGTTGAAGAAATACCCGATCTCGAAGGCCGCGGTTTCCGGGGCGTCGGACCCGTGCACCACGTTCTTCTCGATGTCGGTGGCGAACTCGCGGCGGATCGTTCCCTCGGCCGCCTTGCGGTAATCGGTAGCACCCATCAGCTCACGCCAGCGGGCGATGGCGTTGTCCCCCTCGAGCACCATGACCACGGCCGGCCCCGAGCTCATGAACGTGGTGAGCCCTTCGAAGAACGGCCGCTCCCGGTGCACGGCATAAAACCCCCGGGCCTGGGCCTGGGTCAGGTGCAACATTTTCATGGCCACGATCTTCAGGCCGCG
>JBFYWS010000190.1:0-4848 GCA_041310935.1 Desulfobacteraceae bacterium
AGCCTTCAGTCTATCTACCTGAGGTGCGACGTCATTTCAACCCGGCCAGTGCCTCGGCCAGTCGGCGGACCCGGCGTTCCACGGCCGCCTTGTTCTTGTTGGCGGTTCCGGAGACGGTCACCTGCGTCCGCGCCCCCTGCCGCGCCACCTCGATGCACACCTGCTGGTGGGACATAAAAAAGGTCACGTAGCAGCCGAGGATCATCAGCACGAACCCGATGTACACCACGTCGACCCCGGGATCCTGGTTCACCTGCAGGCCCGTGTAGTGGCGCTCCTTGAACTCGTCCACGGCGATGACGACCTCCCCCCGTCGCATGCGATCGAAGGTCGGGAAACGCACCGGCAGAACGATCTCCTCCGGTGCGCCGCCCGGCGGCGTGAGGGTCCCGATGAAGGCATCCCCCACGGGATGCCCGCGGAACTGGGCATCGTGCCGCAGTTCCCTCAACGCGAAGGTGCCGAGGTTTTCGGGCAGGGGGATCTCGGCCCCGATCCGGGCCTCCCGGTTGTACACCATGCCGGTACTGCGGCTGGTGAAGCTCAGGATGGCCTCGTCGGAGGGCAGCGACCCGTAGCTGGATTGAAAAATGCTGATGCCCTGGTAGCGCAGGGGGTCGTTGACGATGATCTCTTTTTGCAGCACCGGCTGCCCATTTTCCAGGATGGTCAGGCGGGAGCGGAACTCCTTGGGGGCGCCGGTCTCGTAGAAACTGACGCTGAAGTCGTCGCAGCGGATGGCAAACGGCAGACGCAGCTTCTGCCCGCTGTTGCGCAGCGTGATCTGCTGCACGGTGTCGCCTTCCGGAATGGTAGCATAGCCGTCGAAGCCGAAGATCGACCCGATCAGGCCGCCGACCAGAAGCAGCACCACGCTCAGGTGCACGGTGTAGACTCCGAACCGGGTCCAGCGGCCGTTTTCCCCGAACATCAGGAACCCGTCCACGCTCGGCTCCACCTGAACCGCCCGGGCCTTCCGGGAAAAATACGGTGCATACAATGCCTGCAATGCGGCCGGCGGGCGGGCGTCCTCGAACCCGGCACGGTCCGGCAGGTTCCGGAACCGCGCGGCCTGGAAATGGGGCCGGCGCACCAGCAGGATCTTGCGATTGGATGAAATCCGGTCCACCGAGCAGATGACGACGTTGGCGGCCAGCAGAATGATCAGGATCTGGAACCACCACGAGTGATACATGTCGAAGAGCCCCAGGACCCAAAAGAAACGGAAAAGGGTCTCGCCGTAGGCGGCAACGTAAGCCGCCGGCTCGGCGTTCTGCGGGATCAGGGTGCCGATGATGGATGTGACGGCCAGGGACAACAGCAGAACGATCGTCAGCTTGATCGAGGCAAACAGCTTCCAAAGTGCGTCCGTGATACCGCCGGATGCCGGTTGTGCAGTCATGCGGGGAACGTGGTCCTTTCCGGGTGAAGTCATCCGCCGCCCTGCTCGAAGAGTGGGGCGTCTTGAATTTTCGGCCGTGACCCGCAAGGGCCAAAACCGGTCAAGGCAAAAACGCCGCACCTGCCGCCGGGGGCATGTCCACCCGTGGCAGGTGCGGCAAGAAGAAAACAGCCTTTGGCAGATTCACGGCTGGAGGCTGTTTCAGCGGGGGAAGCAATCTGTCGGGCTGGCGCCGTCAGCTCTTCACATAGATCCCGCGCGACTGGGTGTGAACGAGCCCCTTCTTGGTGAGCTTGTACAGGGCATTGCTGAGCTGGCGGGCGCCCAAGTCCGTTTTGCGCTGCAGCTGGGCGATGCTCAGGCCGCTGCGGCTGCGCGTGATGGCGGTGTACACCGATTCCAGAACGGTGTCCGTGCGCTTCAGGGCGGCCCGTTTGACGGGCGCTTTCGTGGACGGTTTTCGGCCCGGCTTGGCTTTGCGCCCGGCCGGGGAAGCCGCCTTGCCGATCTGCTTTGTCATCTTATCCACCTGCTTGGACAGACCGGAAAGGGTCTTGGATATCCGCGCGAGTTGCTCCTGGAAATTCTTCATCGATCAAATCCTCCTTGTTGTGTTGTTGACCCGAACGCGTTTGGACGCTTTTGGAAGAATAGTACAGGAGCTTTCGAAAGTCAATTTGGAAGCCTTGCATGGGAAGCAATTGTCACCCAAGAAGGGTTCAGTCTATCTACCTGAGCAGTGCGGCATTCCAGGCCGGCAGAAAAACCCATGACGCGTGCCCCGTTTCCTGGTACACTGCCGTGCCATGCCCGTTCCGACTACCGGGCCGCGGCAGAGACAGGTCTTGTCGTTTAACAGACTGCTGCAAAACACGCATCAGGCCGTCAGCCAAGGCAACATCAGCTCAAGGCTCAAAGCTCAACGGAAAAGACCCCCGCTCCGCTTTCAGCTTCGAGCTTTACGCTTCCACATGTGAAAATTCATGTCGACATTTTCGTGGGAAGAACAACTCAATGACGCGCAGCGCGCCGCCGTGGCGCACACCGATGGACCCCTGCTCGTCATCGCCGGGGCGGGCAGCGGGAAGACCCGCACCCTGACGCACCGCGTCGCCCGGCTGGTCGCGGAGGGCGTCCCGCCGGCCGCTATCCTCCTGCTCACCTTCACCCGCAGAGCCTCACAGGAAATGCTGCAGCGCGCCACCCGCCTGCTGGACAGCCGCTGCGAGCACGTGGCGGGCGGCACGTTTCACTCCTTTGCGAACCTGAAACTGCGCCAGCACGGCTCCGCGATGGGGCTGCCCGCGGATTTCGCCATCCTCGACCGCGCCGATGCCGAAGACCTGATCGGCCTGTTGCGGAAGGAGGCCGCGGGTCTGCCCAAAGACCGGTCGCTGCCGCGCAAGAACACCCTGGCCGACATCTTCAGCCGGGCGGTCAACAAGGCGATGCCCATCGAGGAGGTCGTCGACCACGACTACCCCCATTTCATGGACCAGCTCGAGACCATCACCTCCCTGCAGGCGGCCTACACCCGCCGCAAGCGGGACCATCACTTCCTGGACTACGACGATCTGCTGGTGTGCTTTCAGCGGCTGCTGCAGGAGTTCCCGGACGTGCGCCGCCGCATCTCCTCCGCCCACCGCTACGTGATGGTCGACGAGTATCAGGACACGAACAAGGTCCAGGCCGAAATCCTCTACCTGCTGACGGACGCGAACAAGAACATCATGGTCGTCGGCGACGACTCGCAGAGCATCTACGCCTTCCGCGGCGCCAACTTCCGCAACATTCTCGATTTCCCGTCGCTCTTTCCCGGCACCCGCATCATCGGCCTGGAGGAGAACTACCGCAGCGCCCAGCCCATTTTGGACCTGACCAACGTCGTCATCGAGCGTGCGCAGGAGAAATACGCCAAGCACCTGTTCACCCGTAAAGAGGGCGGCTCCACACCCCAATTGGTCGAGGCGGAGGACGAGAACAGCCAGTCGATCTTCATCGTACTGAAGATCCAGGAGCTCGCGCGGCGCGGGATCCCGCTGAACCGCATGGCCGTCCTGTTCCGGGCCGGCTTTCACTCCTTCGACCTGGAGATCGAGCTGGCGCGGGAGGGGATTCCGTTCATCAAGGTCGGCGGGTTCAAATTCACCGAGTCCGCCCACATCAAGGATGTCCTGGCCCACCTGCGGGTGATCGCCAACCCCTATGACCGCATCAGCTGGCACCGCATTCTGCAGCTGATCGAAAAGGTGGGCCCGCGCAGCGCCCAGCGCATCTACGACGCCATCGCGGCAGCGGATGCCGGCGTGGCCGGGCTGTTCACGGTCAAGCTCAAGCACCCGGGCATCGAGCGGCTCACCGGCCTCTACAAGGCCATCGATCCCACCGCCATGCGGCCGGCGCAGATCGGGGCCGAGGTGGTGCAGTACTACCTGCCGCTTTTGAAGCAGAGTTTTGACGACCACCCCAAGCGCGCGAAAGACCTGGAGCAGTTGCTCGGCATTTTGGAGCGTTACCGGCGCCTGGATCAGTTTCTGACGGACATGGCGCTCGAGCCGCCGAACATCAGCGCGGAGGACCGCCTGGTTGCCGGCGACGTCGAAGACGACCGGCTGGTCCTTTCGACCATCCACTCCGCCAAGGGGTTGGAGTGGCATTCGGTCTTCATCATCTGGGCCCTCGACGGCCGGTTCCCCTCGCTCTACGCCATGTCCAAAGACGATGACATGGAGGAAGAGCTGCGGCTGATGTACGTCGCCGCCACCCGCGCCCAGGAGAACCTCTTCCTCACCTACCCGCGCCAGGTCTACGACCGCAGCCTCGGGATCGTTCTCAACCGGCCGTCGCGATTCGTGGACATGATCCCGCGGGATATCTTGGAGAAGCGCTCGGTGAGATATTGATGGCTTCGTAAATAGTCCAATTTCGGCGTTGCGCTTCAGCGCGTTGTCGCTGCGGCGTACTTTTAGTACGCCTCACTCCACGCACTTCGCGCGCCTTGAACTTGGCCTCTTTACAAAGCCATCGAGTCGGATGACGTTTTACGGGTTCATTCGATATCAAGGTTCGGTAAAGAAGCCCCACCAGACAAAAATGATGAACGCCAGGATGGCGGCGGCGGCCGTCAGGTACCCCTTCACATTCGGCAGCTTTTCCGCGTGCCCCAGCTTGTTCACCGGGCCGACCGCCTTCCCGCAGGATGTGCACACCTTCGCCTCCAGCGGGAGGTAGACGAAACACTCCGGGCATTTCTTGGTCATGTGAATGTTGGGGGATGCCTCTCGGGTGACCTTGCGCTTCCTATCGCTCATGGGCCCTCCTGATCAGAAGTGGTTTCACAACCTCGGATCACGCCCGAGGGCAAGGCGCAGACCGATTCGAAAGCGCAGTCCGCCTGCGGCGGATGAGCATTTCGAGAGGCCTGCAATCCGCCTGCGGCGGACCAT
>JBFYWS010000199.1:0-3757 GCA_041310935.1 Desulfobacteraceae bacterium
ACAATTCCCCCACCTCTAAATCAGCCACCTCCAATGCCGCCGGATGCACTGGCAGGCGTCAAGCGGAATGACGAGAAATAATCCTTGATCCCGTAGTGGGAGCAGTTTATAATTCCTATCATGCGAATCATCTCCCGAAAGGCCCTGAAAGATTTTTGGGATCGGCATCCGGATGCGCAGCAATCTTTGCAGGCGTGGTATGATGACGCCAGACATGCGGAATGGAAGTCCCCCGCGGAGATCAAGAGCACTTATCGCAATGCCAGCTTTATTGCGAACAACCGCGTGGTTTTCAATATTAAGGGGAATCGGTACAGGCTGATCGCAGCCATCCAATATCAACACGGCATCGTGTACATCCGTTTCGTCGGCAGCCATAAAGAATATGAAACAATCGATGCCGCCGCGATTTGATCGGAGGAAGGAACAATGAAGATTAAACCCATCAAAACCGAGACGGATTATCAGGCGGCCATGAAAGAGATCGAGCGCCTCTTCGCGGCGGTTCCCGACACGCCGGCGGGAGACCGGCTGGAGGTGTTGACCACGCTGGTCGAGGCATACGAGGAAAAACACTATCGGATCCCCTTGCCCGATCCGATCGAGGCGATCCTGTATCACATGGAAAGCCGGGGCCTTGCCCGCTGCGACCTCGAACCGTTCATCGGCAGTCGCGCCCGAGTCTCTGAAGTACTGACGCGGAAGAGACCCCTGACGATGGCCATGATCCGCAACCTATGCAAAGGGCTGCGCATTTCAGCGGAAGTGCTGATCCAACCCTACCGGGTGATGAAGAACGCCGCATAGGAGGGAAGCGCTATCGTCCATAATCCCTGTCGTTACGTCATTGCTTATCTTTTCGAGCAGGTTCCGTAGTATTGGGACGGAAGAATCTCTCCCTCGACGATGATGTTGCGGCTGTGGACGGATTTCCCGGAAGGGTCGATGGTGGTCGTCAAGACTTTGCCCCCGTCGATCATCTCGATGAACGTCATGCCCCCACTCGGGGAATAGAGCATCTCGACATCGAAAGTTCCTTTGCTGCCGATCGTTTTAGCCGTCTCCTTCGAGGTGTCGACGGTGAAGACGAGTTTGAAGTCCTCCGACATCTTGTGGTTGCCCTTCTTGTCGCTGTAGCTCTGATAGCGGCAGGTGTAGGTCATCGTGTCACAGAGTGCCGGGATGGGTGTCAGGCAGACGAAAGCGGAGAGCATCAGGATTATAACGGCCAGCCTCATCATCATTCAGTCTCTCCCCCCCTTCATGAATAATAAGCCGGCAACAGCGCATCTAAGCAGGCTGTTGAAAAACAAGCATCAGGCCGTCAGCCAAGCCGGATATAAGCTTGAGGCAAGAAGCTTGAAGCTCGGCTCAAAAAAATCAGGCTCCGTCAGCCAGGCTTCCAGCCTCTAGCCTCCAGCTTCCAGCCGATTGCGGATGAGCATTTACAAAAGCCGTGCAACACCGGATCACGGCGTGAGGCGCTGTTTTTCAACAGCCGGCTAGGGTGCCGGCCAGCCCATGATCGGCACCGTGCTGAGGCTGTTCTGCGGGCTGCCCGCGAGGACGCGGTCGCTGTACGACACGTACACCAGCACATTGCGCTCGCGGTCGTAGAAGCGCACGACCTGCAGCGTCTTGAACACCAGGCTGCGGTGCTCGTCGAAGACCCGCTCGCCGTCCTTGAGCTCCCCGAGGATGCGGATCGGGCCGATCTGGCGGCAGGCGATGCTGGCGTCACTCGTGTCTTCCGCGACACCGATGGCGCCTTTAACGCCTCCCGTTTGCGCCCGTGAGATGTGGCAGGCGACCCCCTGGACTTTGGGGTCGTCGAAGCCATCGACCACGATCTTGTCGTTGGGGCCGAGCCAGCGGAAATTCGTGCTGACCGAGCCGGTCGTCCCGCGGTCGGGACGGCTGACAACCCACCATCCGAATCCCCCCGCCGCCAGAAGAATCAGTGCACCGATGGTAATGCCGATTTTTTTCATCCTGACTACCTCCCTGCTTCCAGAGTGAGTGCGGCGCTCACCGAGTCTTTCTCGTCGACCGCGGCCGAGGGCTTCACCTCGATGCGTTCGGCCGGGATCTGTCCGGCTGCGCTCAGCTCGGCGACGATGGCTTGCGCCCGGGCGTCGGCCAGCTGGGTCAGCTCGGGGTCGCCGATCGGTTCGGCATCCGCCAGCCGCGCAAACATGGTCTTCGCGAGCTGACCCGGGTCCCTGGGCTCGCCTTCCGCCGCGGATGCAGCGCCCTTGGCAGCCGCCTCCTTCTTGGCCTTGTCTTCCGCCGCTTTCTGTTCATCCTTGAGCGCTTTGAGGGCATCACTGCCGAAGCGCTCAGCGAACATCGCCTCCAGGGCTTTGCCGGTATCCGAGTTGCCGAAATCCACCGGCCCGGACTCAGCGCTCCGTCGGAGCTTGCGCCCGAGACTGACGGCCAGTGTGCGGCGCAAACTGGCGGTGCGCAACTCCCTCAGATCGGTCTCGGGATTGTAGCGGCCCTGCACGACGAGCTTCAGCTGCGGCCGTTTCTGCAGCGCTTCCCCGAGCTTGGCGAGCTTCTCCTTTTCCGGCGGCGGAACATCGGGCCGGCCGGGCTCGAAGGCCACCGAGTTGAACGATTCTTCGCCCCCCCCGCCGGGCAGAATCGCCCCCAGGGCTCGGAAGGGGCTGGTCACAATCTTGGTGAGCAGGTTGACGAAGGCCTTCCAGACCACCGCGCCGAAACTGAACTCGGGAGAGTCCAGATCGCCCTTGACCGGCAGACCGAGATCGATGACGCCGTTGGAGTCTTCGAGCAGCGCGATGGCGAGATCCAGCGGCAGGTCCATGGCCTCCGGGCTTTCCACCTTTTCGCCGAGGACCAAGCGCTCCACGATGATCTGGTTGTCGCCTGCAAGCTGCCTTTGGGCAACCTTGTACTTCAGGTTCACGGACAGCTTGCCGGAATCGATCTTGCGGCCGGCGAACTTGCCCGAATAGGGGGTGAGGCTGGACATTTCCACGTTGCGGAAGACAACGCTGATGTCGGTGAAGGCCTTGGGGTCGGCGGTGTTGAGCTCGCCGTTGATCTTGGCAATGCCGTACTCGTCCACCCGGCCGTCAAGCTCCACCTGGGCGCGGGCATCCTTGGCGGACGATATGCCGGCCACGATGCCTTTGAGCTCGTGGATCTTGGTCCCGAAGGGGGTCGGCAGGCTCAGGTCGGCGAAATCGACCCGGCCCTCGCTCACGAGGACGCGACGGATGCGGTACGGGAAGGGGTCGGCAGTCCCCACCGCGCGGCCCGGCGCTGGAGTTTCGACTTTTTTAGGTTCGGCGCCGGGCTTGATCACGTTGGCCAGGTTGATTGATCGGTTTTTTTCGATGATGAACTTTCCGGTCAGCAGCGCGACCCGGAGGTCGCCGATATCGAGCCGGTTCGGTTCGAGCTGCACCGTCAACTGATCGGACGCAAGCGTCCGCCATCCCACCAGGGTTTGTTTCTGGCCGGCTTCGGTGACGCGCAGGTTGCCGACCCTGAACCGTCCCTGGTAGGTCGTCCGGGCACCGGCCGTTTTGATGCCGTGGCGCAGGGTTCCGTGGGTCGAGAAGGTGCCCGACTGGAGATCCACGGTGGCCGCCTGGCTGAGGTAAGGCTGAAAGGGGGCCAACTCCAGTTTCGACACCTCGATATCGGTTTCAACCGCCGTCTCGGCCGGGTTGACCGTGCCGCGCGCTTTGATCTGGCCGCCTTCACGCACGTTGAGGCCCAC
>JBFYWS010000213.1:0-2685 GCA_041310935.1 Desulfobacteraceae bacterium
CGGGTGTGGTAATGGTCCGCCAGGTAACCGGACACGGGTTGGACGATGAACATGAGGAAGCGGCTGACACCGGCGAGCAGGCCCACTTGAGTCATGGTGAGGGCAAAGGTGTCGGCGAACAGCGGCAGCAGCGGGCTGATGAAGGATCCGTAGAAGTCGCCGGTGAAGTGGACGAGGGTCAGGGCGAAGATCACCCGGATGTTGGCTTTCGCCCGATCAGCCATAATGAAACAAAGATCCCGTAAAAAACCCCAGCCGCGAGTCGACCGGGGTTGAATGATCATGTTGGTCGGGACGAGTGGATTTGAACCACCGACCCCAGCGTCCCGAACGCTGTGCTCTACCAGGCTGAGCCACGTCCCGACTGAATTCGGCTATTTACGCCAATCTCAAACCGATGTCAACCCATAACTCGAACAGGGTGTTGAAAAACACGCATCAGGCCGTCAGCCAAGGCTGATATAAGCTTGAGGCAAACGGCTTGAGGCTTGAAGCTAAAAAAAAAATCAGGCGCCGTCAACCAAGCTTCCAGCTTCCCGCCGATTGCATGTGAGCATTTACAAAAGCCGCACAACGCCGTATCGCGGCTTGAGGCGCGGTTATTAAACAGACTGCTGAACCGGTCAACCCCGCCGGGCGGGTGCGGTCCGGGTGGTGCGTTTTTTAAGGTAGGGATTGCGCAGTACCATGGTCTGATCGCGGTCGGGCCCCACCGAAACGATGTCGATCGGCGTTTCGGTCAGTTCTGCGATGCGGTCCAGGTAGCTGCGGACGTTCTTGGGCAGCCGGCGGTACGAGGTGACCCCCGAGATCTCCTCGGGCCAGCCCGGCAGGGTCTCGTACACCGGCCGGCATTCATCGAGCACTTTCAGGCTCGCGGGGAAGTCGTTCAGGGTGGTCCCCCGGTATTCGTAGCCGGTGCAGATCTTCAGGGATGTGAGCCCGTCCAGGACATCGAGCTTGGTGATGGCAAGCCCGGTGACACCGTTCAGGCGCACGGCGTTGCGCAGCAGCACGACGTCCAGCCAGCCGCAGCGCCGGCGCCGGCCGGTGGTGGCGCCGAACTCGGCCCCCTTCTCCTGGAGGCGGTTGCCGATCTCATCGGTGAGTTCGGTGATGAAGGGCCCCCGGCCCACGCGGGTCGTGTAGGCTTTCACGATCCCGACCACGTCCGTGATCTCCTTCGGCCCCATCCCGACGCCGCAGCAGGCATTGGCGGCCACGGTGTTGGAGGAGGTCACGTACGGGTAGGTGCCGTGATCGACGTCCAAGTGGGTCCCCTGGGAGCCTTCGAAGAGCAGTTTGCGTTTGTTCCGGACCGCCTCGTCGACCACCACCGACACGTTCGTTACATACGGCGCCAAGCGCTCGGCATAGGCGCGGTACTCGGCGATGATGCGGTCGGCATCCAGGGGCTCGGCCCCGAAATAGTGTTTCAGGTAGAAATTCTTCTCCTCGAGGACCGATTTCACCTTGGCGCTGAAGGTGTCGGCTTCGATCAGCTCGACGAAGCGGATGCCCCGCCGCGCAGCCTTGTCCTCATAGGCCGGGCCGATGCCGCGGCCGGTGGTGCCGATCTGCTGGGCGCCCTGTTTCTCCTCACGGGCGGCATCGATCCTGATGTGATACGGCATGATCAGGTGGGCGGTCTCGCTGATCTTGACCCGGTCCGGCCCGGTCGGCACGCCCTTGCTGGCGAGAAAGTCCATCTCTTTCAGCAGGCCGGCCGGGTCCACCACCATCCCGTTGCCGAGGACGCAGGTCTTGCCCTGAATGATCCCGGACGGCACGAGGTGGTTGATGAACTTTTCGCCCTTGATCACCATGGTGTGGCCGGCGTTGTTCCCGCCCTGAAAGCGCACCACGACATCGGCGAACTCCGCCAGCAGGTCCACGATCTTGCCTTTGCCTTCGTCGCCCCATTGGGTCCCAATCACGACCACATTCGCCACAGTCGATCTCCTTTTTATTTTTCCATCCGCCTGCGGCGGAAAAATTCCTGCACGAGCCCGCGACACTCCGGCTCGCAGACACCGGCGATGACCTCAACCTGGTGGTTCAAACGTCGGTCCTGCGCCACGTTGTATAGGGAGCCGGCCGCGCCCCACTTGGGATCCTTGGCCCCGAAAACGAGTCGCGCCACCCGGGCATGAACGAGGGCCCCCATGCACATGGGGCAGGGCTCGATGGTAACATAGAGTGTCGTGTTCAACAACCGGTAATTTCTTGTCTTTCCGGCAGCCTCGCGCAGGGCGATGACCTCGGCGTGGGCCGTGGGATCGCACAGTTCGATGGTGCGGTTGCGGGCGGCTGCGAGGAGCTCTCCGGCCTCGGACACCAGGACGGCTCCTACCGGAACTTCGTCGAATTGTCCAGCCTTTTTCGCCTCTTGGAGCGCCAGTCGCATGTAATCGATGTGCGGTTCCATCAACCTCGAAGGTTTTGTGTCAGACGTATTTTGGCAATATGATATTCGCCAGCTGTTTCGCCAAATGCCAAACACACAAGCACCCGCCCTAAACCGTTACCCATGAGTTTGGCAGCAACTAATTATTGACACCCGCCCTTGTTTATCCTAATAACAGCCTTTACTCAAACACAAATTTCGCGCCCGTAGCTCAGCCCGGATAGAGCGCCGGACTACGAATCCGTAGGCCGCAAGTTCGAATCTTGCCGGGCGCACCA
>JBFYWS010000265.1:0-3715 GCA_041310935.1 Desulfobacteraceae bacterium
CCCGCAGGGTGAGCGCGCCCGGGCCGAGAACGACCCGGTCGGGCGGGACTCTTAAAAACTCACACAGGGATTTCAGCGCGAAGCTGGGATAAAAACCGCCCTCGACCCGCACGATGAGCGCCATACGACGGATGACCCCGTCCCGGTCGGGCGTCAGCGTGAGGAAACCCGTCCCCCGGGAGACCTGCGCCAGGGGCGCCAGGGTGATCAGCGGGTCGACGCCGAAATAGAAGTGGGTCGCCCCCTCGGAGCCCGGCAGTTTCCACTTGGAGCGCTTGAGGTAGTCGCGCGATTCCGGGTCTTCCGCCGCCGTCTCGGACGGGGTGGGCCGGCCGACCAACCGGAACGCCATCCCGAAGACCACATCGCCCGCCGCCTGTGTCGCCTGTATGAGCAGTCGATCGTTTTGCGCGCTGGTCTCGCCCACGAAAATGAAATCGCACATCTGCACAGCGGCCTGCATCTCCCCCAGGTTGCGAATGGCGCGGGCGTAGTGGGCGCGTGAGGGATGGTAGTCCTTCAACGCCCGCAGGCTGGTGTTGTTCAGGTCCACATGGACGATCGCATCGTCATAGGGGGGCTTGAAAGCGGCGATCGAGGTCTTGAGGGCGAGGAGCTGGTCATTCAGCCGCTCGTTCCAGGAGTCGAGGGCTTCCGGGAACACCAGGTGAAACAGGTGCAGGACCGCAAACGCCCCGCCGGCCACCAGCAGCGACCGGATCCATTTCGGTTTGTCAGCGATGGTCAATGGAGAAGGTCCTGCTGTAGAACCCGGGTGCGGTGACTTCGGCCGCCAGCGGGGTGACGTCCGGAACCACCGGCGCACCCGACGGCAACTGGCCGCGCACGCTGCCCCCGATGCGGACCGGTTTTTCCGCCGGGGCGGAGAGCTGCCTGTGTTTCTGCCTCAGCCCCTTGATTTCATCCAGGATGGCATCGGTCGAAGACTGCACGTCCGCCTTGTCCGTGAGGGCCGTGTGCCGGTTGCAAAGCTCCTCCAGGCGGTCGAGGCGCTCCGCTGTCGCGATGAGGAAAAATTTCTCCTGCCCGGGGTGGGCGTCGAGCTCAAACCAATTGTTGCCCGCGGGGATGAATAACTGGGTCCTCGCGGCGACCTTGGCGGGTTGGGCCGCAGCCGGGAACAGCGGCGTGAGCTCCCCCTGGGAGCTGATGTGCAGCAGGTAGAAATACTGATCGCTCCTGGGTTCGAAAAACAGCTTCAACCGGTCTCCGACGCGCAGGGTCGTTTCATTTTGAACGGCAACGACTTTCCCCTTCCCCTGCGGACCCACATAGGCCCCGAACGCATAAAGGAAGCCGATGTCGTTCTTGCCTGCGTGAGTCTGGGCATAAGCAACCGCGGTTGCGATGAATGTGACGGCAAGCAAAACGGCGATTCTTCTGAACAGCGAACCTATAAAATTGCGCATATTACCTCACTGGCTGAAAGTCAAAATGACGTTGATCGCACCCCTTTGAGGTGGGCTGAAGTTGGAAAATCACATCTTTTTCAGCCTAAGTTTAGAGAAACAGGTCGCAGGTTGTCAACACCATAAATTCGAAAATCTGGAACGGCCTCTATGTCAACGATGATCAATTGTGAAGGTTTTGCTGTAGAATCCTTGTGCAACGATTTCCTTTGCGAAAGGAGTTATGTCCGGAAGGGTGGCCGAATCGGTCTTTGACGGGGCGCGGAATTTGCCGGCGATGCGGACCGGTTTTTCGGCCGGCGCAGCCAGCGACCGGTGTTGTTTGTTCAAGCGTGAAATCTCACCTAAAATGGCTTGAGTGGACGGCTGAATATCGGCTCGGTCTTTGAGCGTGGTGTGGTGAGCATAAAGGCTTTCCAGCGCGCCAAGCCGCGACGTCGAAGCCAGGAAGAAGAACTTTTCCGTACCGCTGGTGGCATCCAGCTCAAACCACAAAGACCCCTCCGGGACATAGAGCGGCTGGCCCGGTGGTGCTTGCGGTTTCTTCAGGTCCGGCGGGAAGAGGAGCGCCAGGCCCCCATGAGGGCCTGAGTGGAAGAGGTAAAAATAGCCATTCGATTTCGGCTCCAGGAAAAATTTAATGCGATCGCCTGAATTGAGGACGGTATGGGTTTCCACCGCAACCGGCGCAGCGTCGGCCTGTTTGGCCAGCTGAGCGCCGACGGCAAAAAGGAAATTCAGCGCGTTGGGGCCGGAAGGGCTGCCTTGCGCCCGAAGGCAGGGCGCCGGGTACAACAAGAGAATAAAGGCAAGAGCGGCCGGGACCGTGCGTTTGAACCAACGGATGCTGTGCATGGGCACCCTCCTCGATTGATCGGTTAGAAGTGGTTTCATAACCCCGACTGACACCCGATGGTCCGCCGCAGGCGGATTGCAGGCCTCTCAAAATGCTCATCCGCCGCAGGCGGACTGCGCTTTCGAATCGGCCTGCGCCTTGCCCTCGGGCGTGATCCGAGGTTGTGAAACCACTTCTATTCGACGCCGGATCAGCGGCGGTTTTTCAGCAACAAAGGAGGAATCCGGGGAAGATGAGCAACTGGAAGCAATGACAGATTAACGAATTTGGGTATGGGTTGTCAACCCACAACTGCCTGGCGGATATCGGTGGGTTGCGTGCGGGCGTGTGAGCGCTGATGTGCGATGCGTGCCGCGCGCGGGATTTTGATTCATCAGCGAGGCTCGATCGCGAAAGGCTCGTCGAACGCCAGCCCCTTGATGCTCTCCAGGTATTCCTTGTAGCGGGAGAGGTAGAAGGAGAGGGGGCGGGGGAAGTTGTCGCCGAGAATCCCATCGATGAAGAGCTGGCTGATCTCCCGGTTGCGCTCGAGCGTGAACTGGGAGCTCGCCAGGATCTGGCGCTCGTCCTCCGCCAGGGTCTGCACGAACCGGCGCAGGGCTTCCCGGGCGCGGGGCAGGTACATCCAGAAGTACAACAGGTCCAGCGCGTGGACCATGATGATGTTCTCCAGGTCGCGCGCCTCGGCGTTGGCCTTGCGGGTGAAATTAGGTGAGCACTCCAGGATCTCGCGCGCCTGGGCCTCCGGGTAGAGCAGCTCGAGCTGCGCATAGATGTCGAACAGCTGCTCGAACTTGAGCTTGTACTCGCGCAGGCGGGCGCGGATGTTGCGGTGGCGGTCCGCCAGGCCCTCGATGAAGCTGGCCGCCAGGTCCGAGGCCGCCTTGGAGATGATCGCGGCCCACAGCTGCAGGACGGCGGCGACGCCGGCGACACCGGCGTACGTGAGAATATCGGCGGCAAGGGCGTTGATGCCGATCGCGACGGGTATCGAGATCAGGCTGCGGAAAAAGTTCCCGTAGGCGGCACCCTTGGGCAGCCCGCGGAACAGGTTGTGGCTGACCAGGTAAACCCCGTTGGCGAGCGCCATGAACCCATACAGCAGGAACGTGTGGGTGCTCGTGGTGATGCCGAAACCGCGGTCCAGGATGAGGGTCTTGACGACATAATCCAGAAGCGGCACGGAAAAGCCGGTGAACATCAGGGAATCGGCGATTCGGCTCCAGCTGACATAGTCGTTCCAGCGCAAGAGCGGCGAGCGCTTTAGGCCGCCGCCGCCCAGCACGGACTGCAGGATGTTGCGCAACCCGGTGATCCCGAACCAGATCAAGGCGCCGAAATAGGCCAGGAACCACCACTCCTTGGTCAGGCTGAAGGTGAGGAAGGCCGGGATGAAGCCGATCAGCACCTTCAGCGTGCTCAGCAGGGG
>JBFYWS010000279.1:0-7919 GCA_041310935.1 Desulfobacteraceae bacterium
GGGGGCACGCGCAGCGCAACCAACGGATCTCCTTCAACACGATTCAGCCTTATCCGGACGGCGATCAGGAGGGGCTATACCCGACCATCATCATCCAACCTTGAGTCCTGAGGTTATTTGAAGAAGTTGAGCAGGGCGTGGAGGTTGGTCAGGGGGTGCGGCGGGCAGCCGGGGATGAACAAATCCACCGGCAGCAGGCTGTCCAAGCCTTCGGCGACTTCGGGGCTGCCTCTGAAGGGCCCGCCTGACAGCGCGCAGCTGCCCACGGCGATGACAAATTTGGGGGCCGGGGTTGCCTCATAGGTCGAAAGCAGGGCGGCTTTCATGTTGCGGGAGATCGGCCCGGTCACGACGATACCGTCCGCGTGGCGCGGGGACGCCACGAAATTGATTCCGAACCGCGCCAGATCGAAGAACGGCGTGGCCAGCACATTCAAGTCCGCTTCACACGCATTGCAGCCGGCGGCCGATACCTGCCTCAGTTGCAGGGAGCGGCCGAACAGTTTTTTAAAGTGGGTTTTGGCGTGCTCGGCCAGGGGGGGCAGCCCGCCGTTGGTCAAAAGGTGTTCCTTGGCGGCCACCGACAGTTCGAAGTTCCGGCTGAAAGAGATGAACCGGCCCTCCGACAGGCGTTCACACGTGCCGCAGAACACGCAGCGCCCCAGGTCGACCCGCCTGCGCCCGGCATCGATGGCCTCCTGGGGGCAGGCGGCAGCGCAAAGAGCGACCAGCTCCGGTGAGGCGTCCGCATGGACCTGCGGCCGCCCGCGATAGCGCGCCGGCAATTCGATCTTCACCTTCGGATAAGCACTCGTCCGACAGCCCTGTTCAAATCTGTTTTTCAGCACTTTGAGCATGATAGGCCAACTTCGCTGTTGTTAGGGTTGATAAACTCGTAAAAAACCACCCCAAGCGATGATTTTGTAATAAGCCCGAGTTCAAGGCGTGCGATTCCCGCCGAGTGCGGGATGAAGCGCAACGCCGAAATCGGGTTTATTTCGAAGTCATCAAAGATCGAACCCGCAGTAGGACAGGTTAAAGCTCTTGTTGTTGAGCGGGAAGTCGGAGATTCCCGTATTCCTTAGCGCCATGGCCAGTCCGTTCCAGTTGTGAAACGACGGGTCTTTGACCTTATAGCGCAGGATCTTGCCGGCGGCATCGGTCAACACGCAGTGCGAAACCTCCCCGCGCCAGGCCTCGTTGACGGTCACGACCAGAGAAGAGGGTGACAGGGTGAAATCTGCGTTCTCGACGCAGCGGGTTTCAACCGGATCGGCCAGCAGGGATTGAATGATTCCGATGGATTGCAGCACCTCGTCGGCCCGCACCTTGGCCCGAGCGTATACGTCACCGCTGGACTCGGCGTGTTCGGGGATGTCCAGGCGGCGATAGTGCTCGGTGGGAAAAACGCGTCTGACATCGTAGGAAATTCCACTGGCTCGGCCGGCCGGTCCCACCAAACCGAGCTTTTCCGCATCCGCCGCGCTGACCACCCCGCAGCCTTCGAACCGGGCACGGACGCTGGAGGTTGAAAACAGAAGATCCAGCACGTGCTCGACCTGGGTCTTCAGCTCACCGATACGCTCGCTCAGGGTGCGGCGGTCCTCGTCGGTCATGGGAAAGCGGACCCCGCCGGGACGCACCAGCCCCTTGCCGAAGCGGTTTCCGCACATCCACAGCGTCAGGTTGAGAAAGTCGCCGCGCATGCGTCCGCAGTAGTTGGCCGGCGGCAGGAAGGCCACGTCGCCGCTCAGGGCGCCCAGATCCCCCACGTGATTGGCGATCCGCTCCAGCTCCAGGGCGATCGTCCGGATCACGCGGGCGCCTGCGTCGGTTTCGATGCCGGCCAGCGCCTCCATGGCCTGGGCCAGGCACAGGCTGTGGCCGACCGCGGTATCGCCGGCGATGCCTTCGGCCAGGATCGGCAGTCGTTTGGCATCGGCCTCGAGCAAAAGTGTTTCACCCCCCCGGTGCTGGTAGCCCAACTGAATTTCCAAGTGCAGCACGCGCTCACCGATGCAGTTGAAGCGGAAATGGCCGGGCTCGATCACGCCGGCGTGCACCGGCCCTACGGCCACCTCGTGAATCTCTTCGCCCTCCACAGCGTAGTAAGGGTATCTACCGGGGATCTCTTCGGCGTAATCGTTTCCGAACACATCGGGTAGGCCGCGCTGGTTGGGGTGGTAGCGGACCATCTTCAGCCAGGGATGGCCTTCGGGCCGAATGCCGAACTGCTCGGCGATTTCGCGCTCATACAGATGAAACGGTTCGCACTGGGCCGTCAGCGCCGGATAGGCCTTCGGCGCATCGCAGCCGGCGGCCAGCAACCGGTCGGTCCTGAGCACCGCTAAGAGCTTCACGTCCCCGCCGTCAGCGTAAGCGAAATACTGCACCACCTTGGCGCCGCCGCCGACAAGCGCTATCGCCCGGCAGCGGAAATCGTCAAAGGTCAGGTGCGGAACACACCCTCTGGGGGTCGCCTCTCCGTTTCCGATCGGCGCAAAATCCGCCATGGTTAAAGTCCCCCACCAATCGAATTCACAGCATGCACAATGGTTTCGTACAACGACTCCGGAACCCAGAAAGAGAGCACGAGCGAGGTCAACAGCAGCACATACTGGGGCCACACCATGGTGGATTTTTCTTCGATCCGGTCGACGGCCTCAGCGTCGCTGAAGGACATCCTCATGACGTGGTTGGCAAATCCGGCGAATATGACACACAGACTCAGCATGAATATCCCTGCCCCGACATAATGCCCGCCGCGGAAAGCGCCGATGATGATGAACACCTCGCCGAGAAAAAGCCCGAAAGGCGGAAACCCGGAAATGCCGGCAAAGCCGCTGAAAAAGGCTACGAAGGTCCGGGGCATCCGCCGGGCGAGCGCCCCGGTGTTCTCGATCAGGCGGCTGCCGTAGCCCAGTAGGATGTTGCCGGATGATAAAAATAGAGACGATTTGATCAGGCTGTGATGAATCAGACACAGCACGGCACCGTAGGCGCCCAACCCGCCGACGCCGGTGCCGAAGGCGATGATCCCCATGTTCTCGATGCTCGAATAGGCCAGCAGCCGTTTGTATTCGGTCTGTTTGAGAATGAAAGTCGCCGCCACCAGAATGGATGCCAACCCGAAGACGATCAGAATCGTGCCGGAAAAATGCCCCAACCCCGCGGCGTGCATGATCTTGTTGGTTTTGAATATCCCCAGGTAGGCGCAGTTGAGCAAAACGCCGGATAAAAGCGCCGAGGCCGGACTCGGCGCTTCTCTGTGGGCATCCGGCAGCCAGGTGTGCATCGGCGCCAGGCCCATCTTGGTCCCGTAGCCCACCAGAATGAAGACAAACCCGGCCTTGAGCCACAACGGATCCAGGCGTTTGGCGACGACGGTCAGCGCGGAAAAAGCCACCGGCGCATTCACCCCGCCGACATCCATGGAAAGCGCAATCAGCACCGAACCTAGAAGAGCGAGAGCGATGCCCACCGAGCAGATCAACACATACTTCAGCGTGGCTTCGAGGGTTGCCGCGGAACGGTGCGTGTAAATCAACGGTGCACTGGCGAGCGTGGTCGCCTCGATCGCAATCCACATGACCATGATGTGGTCCGAAAGCGTCACCATGGTCATGGTGGATAGGAACACCAGCATCGATCCGGTAAAAACGCGCTCAGAGCGGATGTTGGCCGCTTCAAGGTAGCCCGTGGTGTATATGGAAATCAGAAAAAATAGCAGCGATATGACCAATAGCGACAGGAGTCCTTCCGGTGTGATGGCGAAATACTCCGCAAACAGCGCCTCCGGCTGCCGGACCCACAGCAGGATCGACAGCACCAAGTGAACGGCACCCGTGAGCGTCAGCAGGGTCCGGCCGCTTGGCCGCGGCAGGAAAAAGGCCAGGGCACCGGTTGCCAGCGGGATCAGAAAAACGATTTCAATCATGGATCAACCTTATTCCTTCAGGGATCGGAGCAGCGCCGTATCCACGTCATCAAAAGCCTGATTGATATTCTGCAGGATGACGGCCATGATCATGACGCCGGCCAGCACGTCGAGCAGGATGCCGAACTCGACAATATGGTGGGTGCGCACCGAAAAGCCGGTCCCCACCAGGTAGATCCCGTTTTCCATCACGATATAGCCGAGCACCATGGCGATCGCGTTGCGCCGGGCCATGAGCAGAAACATGCCGGCGGCCAGCAGGGTAATGGCGGTCGGCAGCAGCAGCGCGTTGCCGGCGCTCTGGGGCAGATTGAATTTGGGGCTGACAAAGGTGGCGGCGACCATCAGGGCGAGGCCGGCCATCAGCGAGGCGTGATACCCGACGATGGGCTCGACCTCCCTGTGGATGGCCGTTTTTTTGATCGCCAGGTAAATGAACATGGGGATGGCGATCCCCCGGATCACCAGGGTGACCAGGGTGAACACGACCCCGCCGAAGGTCAGCCCGTGGCCGATGAAAAACGGCACGATGGAGACCACCACTCCCTGGAACGCCACGACTTTGATCAGCGCCGGCAGCCGGCTGGAACCGAAGGAAATCAATACCGACAGCAGCACCAGGGCTAAAATCGTATCAACCGGGCGGATCATTTTATAAACTCCAGGGTGATGACGGTTGCAAAAAAAGCCAGCGCAAAAGAGGTCAGCACAAACTGGGGGACCTTGTCCATGCGGTAGCGGGCCATGACCGACTCCGTGATCCCGACAGCGACATAGACCAGCCCGAGCACGCTCAGGAACAAAAGGCCGTCGGCTGCCGGGTGGTGGAGCGTAAACGGGCAGATCAGGCGGGCCACGAGGGTGGAATAGAAAAAGAGTTTGAAGAAAGCCCCCAGCTCGATGAACGCAAAATCCGGCCCGCTGTGATCGAGAACCATGACCTCGTGAATCATGGTCAGTTCCAGGTGGGTGGTCGGGTCATCCGCCGGGACGCGGGAGTTTTCCGTCAGCAGAACGATAAAGAGAGCAATGATCACGAACAGCAAGGGGGCACCGGCGGTTTGCCAGAGCGCCATGGGCCGGTCGCCGGCAAAGTAGGCGGCCAGGTTCAACTCGCCGCTGAGGGTGTAAAAAAGAATTAAAATAATGAACAACGTGGCTTCACAGATGATCGGGAAATAGGCTTCCCGGGCGGCGCCCATGCCTTCGAAGGGGGAGGCGGTGTCCATGGCGGCGGCGATGGTGAAAAACCGGCCCAGGCCGAGAAGGTAGAGCACCAGGATCACATCTCCGGTAAAGGAAAAGAGCGGCGGCTGGCCGGCAACGGGCAAAAACAGGAGGGCCGTGGCCGCGGTGGAAAGCGAGACCATAGGCCCAAGTTTGAAAATAACGGTAGTGCTGGTGCTGTAGACCGAGCCCTTTTTCAGCAGCTTTGAGAGCGTGTAATAATGGATCAGCACCGGCGACCCTTTTCTGCCGCCGAAAAACGCCTTGACCTTGATGATCAGCCCGGCATAGAGCGGCGCCAGGAGCATGGCCAGAATTAGGAAGATAATGGAGTTCATCTGATTCCCAACAAAGCAGGTTGTGGCGCGCGGCGCCATCCTATGCGTTGCGAAGTCCCATTCTTGTGGGAGTGGCTCCCGGCCTTCGTAGCCAAAGCTACTTCGGCGGAGTAGGCTCCAGCCACGATGATCGCGGTCCGCCGCGGCGGACTCCCACAAAAAAAACCGGGCGCGCAATCAACTTCATCGAAAGCAACAGAGGTCGACTGTTCAACAATCAAACAAAAAACAGCAGCACGACGATCGCCAGCAGGATGTAGCCGATGTAAAGGTGAATGTCCCCGTGCTGCAGCCACCGCAGGCGGTCAAAAAAAGCCAAGACCGGGCGCACGATCACCGCACCCTGATACCGTTCGGCGATATCGTTGATATGACTGTGATAGTGAGTCTTCTCCGGAAAGCGCCCCTGGACCCCGGGATGATCTTCGGTCAGCGGCGCTGCCGGCCGGAAGAACTCGAGGATTGAGGCGGTGTAGGAAGATCCCGTGTATTGCATTTTGACCCTGGGCCGGGTGAATCCGCAGCCCCATGTACCGGCGGTTGTCACGGTTTTGCCGCGGTACAAAAAGACGCGCAGCGCCAGAATCAGCAAAAACACCCCAAAGATGACCGCCACCGCCTTAGTTATGTTGCCGGTCAGATGTACGAAAGGCGCCAGCGGAATGGGGTCATAGCCCAATCCAAGCGCGGCAACCGCTTTGAGCGCCATGGGCAGGAAAAAACCGGGCAAGATGCCGATCACGATGCAGGCGGCCGCCAGGACGAGCATCGGCACGAGCATCGCTGGGCCTTTTTCACCCGCCACCTGAGCTGACTGGCTGCGGGGTTCACCCTGAAAGACTACCCCCACCACCTTGGTGAAACAGGCCAGGGCCAAACCCCCGATGATCGCCAGGCTGACGATGGCCACCAAACACAATGCAAAGGCACTTCTGTCCAGTGCCACGCCGCGAAACGCACCGAGGTAGATTAGGAACTCGCTCACAAAACCATTCAGCGGTGGAAGCCCGGAAATGGCCAGGGATCCGATGAGAAATGTTGCCCCGGTGATTTTCATCCGTTTGAGCAGCCCACCCAGAGAGTCGATAGCGCGGGTCCCGGTGGCGTGGAGCACCATGCCCGCGCCCATGAAGAGCAGTGGCTTGAAGATTGCGTGGTTGAGCACATGCAGCAGGCCGCCGGCAAACCCGAGGACCGCCATGACTGGCTGGTCCTCGGCGGCCCCGGTCATGCCGATACCGATACCGATCAGGATGATTCCGATATTCTCGACGCTGGAGTAAGCCAGCAGCCGTTTGAGATCGTGCTGGCCTAAAGCGTATACGACGCCCAGAACACCGGAAACCATGCCGGCGATCAGAAGGATTTCGCCGAATAACGGCGTGTGCCAGTCGAGCAGTGAATACATGCGAATGATTCCGTATATACCGGTCTTTATCATCACCCCGGACATCACAGCCGAAATGTGGCTGGGGGCGGCCGGGTGGGCATGCGGCAGCCAGACATGAGCCGGGAAGACGCCGGCCTTGGAGCCGAATCCGATAAAGGCCAGGACAAATACCAGGATTTTGGCGGCACCGGGCAGTTCGGCCGCGGCGGCAAACTCGAAACTGCCGGAATGGGCGAACATCACCCCGAATGCCGCCAGGATGAACATGGCCCCCACCTGGGAAAAGACAAGATAAAGATACCCGGCCCGCCGGTTTTCGGCGTCTTCAAAATGGGTGATCACCAGAAAAAACGACGACAGGGACATGATCTCCCAGGAAAGCATGAAGGTGATCAGGTTGTCGGCCGTAATCACCAGCGCCATGGCCCCAATCAACAGGCTGAAAAAAAGATAATGGACGGCGGTGCGCAGGGCATCCGGCGCGTGGTCCATGTAATGGAAGCTGTAAAGAACGGCGAGAAGGCAGACGGCGAAGATGGCGACCAGGAAGAAAGCGGAAAGGGCATCGATCCGAAAAGAGAGCGAGAAAGGCTCAAGGTATCTGAACGCGGTGCTATAGGAGCCATCGATGGTCAGTTTGGTTGCGGCGTCGCTCAGCCCCAGCAAACATCCCGCCCCGATGGTCAGCACGCCCACCGTCTTCATCATGATGAATCGGCGCCATAAAAAAAGGGGTAGTATGCCCCCGCCCATAATTAAGGTTAATGATAAAAAAAACAGGGGCATAGCCTCTCCTATGGCCTTATAGTCTCCCGAACCGATCATAGGTTAGGGACGGCGGAAGCAGGTCAGGACGTCACTTTGCGAGAGTGACCGGCATCCCCATGAGCGGCCACACCACCATGACGAAAACGCCGAGCACCACCAGGAGCATGACGCTGGCGATCATTCCGTACTTGAAAAATTCTCCGGCCGTGAACTGCCTGGAGTCATAAGCGATGGCATTGGGGGCGGCCCCCACCAAGAG
>JBFYWS010000335.1:0-5117 GCA_041310935.1 Desulfobacteraceae bacterium
ACCATCGAGAAATACCAGAAGCAGACCGGCGGGACGTTTTACGTCATGTACGGGCAGACCGAAACATCCGCCATCGCCACTCTCGGCCGCTACAACGACCGCCCCGGCTCGGCCGGCCGGACCATTCCCCTGGCCGATGTGAAACTCGTGGACGAGAACGAGCGGGCGGTCCCGGCGGGGCAGGTGGGCGAGATCGCCGTGAAGGGCCCCATGGTCTTCAGCGGCTACTGGAACCTGCCCGAAGACACGGCTCACACGTTCCGCGGCGGCTGGCACCACACCGGCGATCTCGCGCGTTTCGACGAGGACGGGTTTCTGTTTTATGCCGGGCGCAAGCCCGATAAGGAACTTATCAAGCCGGGCGGAGAGAACGTGTATCCGGCAGAGGTGGAGAAGGCGATTCTCGAGCACCCCGCCGTCGAGATGACGGTGGTCTTCGGCGTGCCCGACCCCAAGTGGAAGGAAGGCATCAAGGCTGTCTGCACGCTGAAGGCCGGACAGAAACTCGCCGCCAAGGAGTTGATCACGTTCGTCGGCGAGCGCATCGCCAGTTATAAGAAGCCCCAGCAGGTCGAGTTCGTTGCGGAGATGCCCTTGCTGGCAAACGGCTCTCCCGATCGGGCGAAGGTCAAGGAACAGTTCGGGGGAGCGCAGAAGTAGTAGAAGTGGCTTCATAACCCCGTCTGACCCCCGATGGCGGCGTTGCAGGCCTCTCGACATGCTCATCCGCCGTAGGCGGACTGTGCTTTCGAATCAGCCTGCGCCTTGCCCTCGGGCGTGATCCGAGGCTGTGAAACCACTTCTATGAATTTTAGCTGGGGGCGGTTGAATAAAAAAGCGCGGAATGACGTTTCATTCCGCGCTTTTTTAGTCTATTTCAAGCCGCGGTAAAACGCGGCCATTTTGCGTCAGACGGGGTCTTGAAACCAGCTCCATAAACGACAGCGCCCCCGTGCCATTTATCTGTTGCCGGCGCGGCCACCGCCGCCATATCCGCCACCGCCGCCGCCACGGCCGCCACCGCCGCCATACCCGCCACCGCCGCCGCCACGGCCGCCACCGCCGCCATATCCACCGCCGCCGCCGCGGCCGCCACCGCCGCCATATCCACCGCGGCCGCCACCGCCACCGGGTTTCTCAGTGCGGGGGAGCGCCTCATTCACGTTGAGAGTTCTGCCTTTGATCTCTTTGCCATTCATGCCGGTGATGGCCGCCTGCCCTTCCTCTTTGGAGGGCATCTCCACGAACCCAAACCCCTTGGATTGACCGGTGCTCCTGTCTTTTATGATCGCAACGGATTCAACCGGCCCGAATGCTGCGAACGCCTGCCGCAAGTCATCTTCGGTAACTTCGTAAGACAAATTCCCCACATAGATTTTCATGCCGTTCTCCTTTTTTGATATGCGATGGACACTGTTGGAAACATGATACACTCATCCGATGGCAAAAATCAAATCATTCCTATTTGAAGAATTTCGCGGCCAGTTCGATGTCCTCCGGGCAGAAGACGAACAGGCACTTGGCGTCCGGGCCCGCAACCGAGCCGTAGACGTAGTTGATATTGATCCCTTCCTGGCCGAATTTCTGGGCGATCGCGGCCAGCTCACCGGGCCGGTTTTCCAAGTGCAGAGCGATCACCGGCATGATGTCGAAGACGTACTCGTGCGTCGAGAGCAGGTTGACCGCCTTGTCGGTGTCGGTGACGAGAATACGGATCAGCGCGAACTCGGCCGAATCCTTGCGCATGGAGTTGTAGCTCGCGGCCGAGGCGATCCGCTGCAGGGATTTCCCCCGGGCCTGGAACAGCTGCTGCACGTAGCTCGATGCGTCCTGGATCGTGAGGGCATCGATGTTGATCCCCGCCGCACCCAGCAGCTCCGACAACCGGCCCAGCTCGCCCGGCACGTTTTTCAAGAATAACGATATTTCGGTTCGGACCATGGTGTGCTCCTTAAAAATAAAGGTAACACCTCAGGTATCAGGGTTCAGGCAATCAACGAGGGGAGGGGCCATGGTTCTCGCCATCCTCCCGCAGGGGCGATTGGGGCCGGCGGCGATTGGATTCGGGAAGCTGCTTCTTTCCCGAACCCTGAACCCCCGCCACCTGAGGTGTTGCCAAATATAGGTGAATCAAGCAGTTTCGTCAATCGGCGACTGCCTTCCGCCCGCTGCGCCTTGCTTTTGGATCAAGGAGAGCGCTTGTCTTTCAGGATGTGGTTGGAAATGACAATGCGCTGGATCTCGGAGGTGCCCTCGTAAATGGTGAACACCCGGGCGTCTCGGTAGTAGCGTTCCACGGCGTATTCCTTGGTGAAACCGTAGCCGCCATGCAGCTGGAGCGCCTGGGCCGTAATCCGGTTGACCATCTCGGAGGCGTAGAGCTTGGCCATCGACGCTTGAGCGGTGTAGTTTTCGCCGGCCTCCTTCATGCGGGCCGCCGAGAGCAGCAGCTGGCGTGCAGCCTCGATCTCGGTGGCCATATCGGCGATGATCCAGCGGATGCCCTGGAACTTGGCAATCTTCTGGCCGAACTGCTCCCGTTCCTGGACGTATCTGATCGCCGCATCCAGCGCGGCCTGGGCCACCCCGACCGACTGGGCGGCGATGCCGATCCGGCCGCAGTCCAGGCCGGTCATGGCGATCAGAAAGCCGTCGCCCTCATTTCCCAGCCGCTGATCGACGGGGATCCGGCACTCCTCCAGGATAAGATCGCAGGTATCGGAGGCCCGCAGCCCCATTTTGTCCTCCAAGGGCCCCGCTTTAAGCCCCGGCGTGCCCTGCTCCACCAGGAAGGCGCTGATGCCACGGTGCGCCTTGCCTTCATCGGTTTTCGCGGTCACGATGATCAGACCGGCGTTCTTCCCCGTGGTGGTGAAGCGCTTGGTTCCATTGAGGACGTAACTGTTGCCGTCGCGAACGGCTTTCGTGGTCTGCCGGGACGGGTCGGAGCCGGCGTTGGGCTCGGTCAGGGCAAACGCGCCGATGATCTCGCCGGCTGCCAGCCGCTTGAGAAAACGCTCTTTCTGCGTGTCGGTGCCGTAATGCAGGAGGCTTTCGCATACGATCGAGTTGTGCACCGACATGACGACGGCCGTGGAGGCGCAGGCATAGGCCACTTCGGCGAGCGCCAGCACATAGCTGACGGTGTCGGCGCCGGAGCCGCCGTACTCCGGCGGGACCATCATCCCCATCAAGCCGAGTTCGGCCAGTTTGTTCAAATTATCCTTGGGGAATGTTTTCGTCCGGTCGAGTTCCATGGCCCGCGGCGCGAACTCCTCGCGGGCCAGGTCCCGGACCATGGACTGGATCATGAGCTGTTCTTCGGTGAGATTGAAGGACATCGTCTTCTCCTCTACCCAGGGTGCCGATAAACGCCCATCTGCGGCGTTACGCTCGCCCTTGGTCGCTGCGGCGGACTGAACCGTACGCCGCATTTCTCAGGATTTCGCGTGCCTTGCAGCTGAGCATTTCTCGACGCCCTGGGTGTTTGGCATCTACGGTGTGTAGATGACCACGATCAGTTCGGCACGCTCGTCGCTGATGCTTCTCAGCGTGTGAGGGATCCCGGAATTGAAATGCAGGGAGTCACCGGCCGAAAGGGTGTTGACGTGGCTGCCGACGGTCACCTGGACCTTCCCAGCCAGGACGTAGTCGAATTCTTCCCCCTCGTGGTGGTAATCGACGCCCTTGTGTTCCTGCTGGGCATTGATCACCACTTTGAAGGCCTTGAGGTGCTTGTTTTCGGCGCCGGGGGTCAGGGTTTTGTAGGCATAGTTTTCAGTGCGCTTCGTATGAGTTTTGATGCGTTTTTCCAGCGAGGACCCCTGTTCCTTCAGTAGCGAGGCGGAGTCGATCTCCAGCGCCCGGGCGATTTGAAGGATGGCGCCGACGGGCGGTATGGCCTGGCCGGACTCGATCTCCCTGAGGTAGTCGACCGAGAAGCCGGTTTCGTTGGCGACGCGTTCCAGCAGCACATTTTTGTCCACACGCACGCGTTTGATCTTCTTGCCGATGGACTCTTTCTTGATGGCCTTCTTGACTGGCATGCTGCCTCCATCTGTTTTCATTTGTACTCGTAAAACCCCCGGCCGGTCTTGCGGCCGAGCCAGCCGGCCTCGACGTACTTGCGCAGCAGCGGGCAGGGGCGGTACTTGGAGTCTTTGAATCCGTCGTAGAGGGTCTCCATGATCGCCAGGCAGGTGTCCAGGCCGATCAGGTCGGCCAAGGCGAGCGGCCCCATGGGGTGGTTCATGCCGAGCTTCATGACCGTGTCGATGTCCTCCCGGGTGCCGACCCCGTGGTAGAGGCAGTAGACCGCCTCGTTCACCATCGGCAACAGAATGCGGTTGGCGATGAACCCGGGGTAGTCGTTGGCCTTGGCCGGGGTCTTGCCGAATTTTTCGGCCAGCGCCCAGGTGGTGGCCAGCGTCGCCTCCGAGGTCGGCAGGCCGGGGATGATTTCGACAAGCTTCATGACCGGCACCGGGTTCATGAAGTGCATGCCGATGACCTTGTCCGGGCGCTGGGTCTGGGCGGCGATGCGGCCGATGGGAATCGATGAGGTGTTCGTCGCCAGGATCGCTCCCGGTTTGCACATCTGGTCCAGGTCCCTGAAAATCTGGAACTTGATGTCCTGCTTCTCGGTGGCGGCCTCCACCACGAAGTCCGCCGCAGCCATGTCCTTGAGGCTGACGCTGCTCTTGATTCTTCCCAGCAGGGCGTCCTTTTCAGCGGCCGTCATCTTGCCTTTTTCGACATTGCGGGCCAGGATGCCGCCGATGGTTTTCAGGCCCTTGTCGACGAACTCCTGCTTGACGTCGTTCATGATGACTGCCAGGCCGCTGGCGGCCGCCACCTGGGCGATGCCGTTGCCCATCTGCCCCGCGCCGATGACACCGAATGTTTTAATCTCCATCGTTTCCCCCTTTTAAAGTATGGTTAGACATGGCTGTCATTGATAGGTTATCTCTTGACCACCAGCGCTACCGCTTCTCCCCCTCCCAGGCACAGCGACACGAGTCCGGTCTTCCGGTTCTGTCGGATCATCTCGTGGATCAGGGTCACCAGCAGCCGGCAGCCGCTCGCGCCGATGGGGTGCCCCAGCGCGACACTGCCGC